>JANQHY010000254.1 GCA_028282395.1 Gammaproteobacteria bacterium | reverse complement strand
GTGTCACAAACCTATAGGCAGAAATATTAATAAAGCTCATGGTTATCTATTTTCTAACTTCACAATGGTTGTTAAACTAAAACAAAGCTATGCTAAAATCAAGGAGAATTACCCTATGTCAGCGTCAAACTGTCTATTCTGTAAAATTATCGATCAGACGATTCCAGCAACTATCATCCACGAGGATGAACAGCTGATTGCTTTTGATGATATTAACCCCCAAGCGCCCATTCATAAATTAATTATCCCAAAAAAACATATTGCCAGCCTGAACGAAATGACCCCACAAGATGTTGAATTAATGGGAAAATTACTACAGACTGCCAAACATCTGGCGACTGAGCTCGGTATTGCCGACAGCGGCTATCGCAGTGTCATCAACTGTCAAGCAGGTGCTGGCCAAGAGGTTTACCATATCCATCTTCATCTCCTCGGTGGTAGACAGATGACCTGGCCACCAGGATGATTACTGCTACTAAAAAATAATCCCCCTCTCCGTAAACAAACGTTGTTGAAATATACAGTTGTCGCCTGCGATAAGGAACCACTGCAGCACCAATACCCCGTCGTCGCGTGAAGGGTGAAATTCACCTGATGACAGTGGATGCAGAACAAGGAAGTATTGGAGTTGCAGAATAAACGGGGTACTGCAACCAAGATAAGAGATTAGTATGTGGGGGTCGGCAACGACCCCCACACAGAAATAAGAAAAGAAAAAGTTGCGTTATTCGACAGCAGCTAATACTGAGGGTTTCATACTGACACGCACACGTCCTTGGCGATCAATCTCCACCACTTTAACACGAACTACCTGTCCTTCACTCAACTCATCAGCAATATTTTCCAGGCGCTTCTCACAAATCTGTGAAATATGCAGGAAGCCACTTTTACCCGGTAAAAGCTCAACGAAAGCGCCAAAGTCCATTAACTTCTCAATCCGTCCTTCATAGAACTGGCCAACTTCAACATCAGCAATCAACATATCAATTTGTGCTCTAGCAGCATTAACTGCTGCTGCACCAACGGCAAAAACCTTGATAGTGCCATCATCTTCAATATCAATGTTGACACCAGTTGATTCACAAATACCACGAATGGTTGCACCGCCTTTTCCAATCACATCACGGATCTTATTACTTGGAATTTTGAACGTGCTAATTCTTGGTGCAAATTCAGAAATTTCTTCACGCGGTTTATCAATAGCGCGCTCCATCTCATCGAGAATAAATAGTCTTCCCTCTTTTGCTTGCTCCAGTGCACTGTGCATAATTTGTCGATTAATTCCGCTGATCTTAATATCCATCTGCAGTGCCGTCACACCTTTGCGTGTTCCAGCAACTTTAAAATCCATATCACCAAGATGATCTTCATCGCCGAGAATATCTGTCAGTACTGCAAAACAGTCATCCTCTTTAATTAACCCCATTGCAATTCCCGCTACTGGGGAAGCAACCGGAATTCCTGCGTCCATTAACGCCAAACTCGAACCACAGATAGTTGCCATAGAGCTAGAGCCGTTGGATTCAGTAATTTCAGAGACAATCCGTAAGACGTAAGGGAACTCTTCTTCAGTCGGTAAAACCGCTTGTACTGCGCGTTTTGCCAGATAGCCATGACCAATTTCACGCCGTTTTGGACTCCCAACCATACCCGTCTCGCCAACACAGTAAGGAAGAAAGTTGTAGTGCAGCATAAACTGCTCTTGACGCTCACCCTCGAGGGCATCGATCTTTTGCGCATCACGGCTCGAACCCATCGTCACGGTGACAATCGCCTGTGTTTCACCACGAGTAAACAGCGCTGAACCATGTGTCCGTGGTAATATGCCGGTACGGATACTAATTGGCCGCACTGTACGGGTATCACGACCATCAATACGCACTCCACCATCCAATACTTGACGCCGTACGATCTGTTTCTCTAATTTCGCAAACGCATCTAATACTTCTGATTCATTCGGCTTCTCTTGCTCTTCCTCATTTGCTGCGAGTGCTTCCACTGCACGAGAACGCAGTGTCTCAATCTGTTCATAACGCGCCATCTTTTCAGAGATTTGATACGCTTGGCGTAGATCGCCTTCAACTAGCCCAGTCAACGCTTGCTGTAACTCGCTATTCTCAACAACCGGTGCCAGTTCCCAATCTACTGTTCCTGCTTCGGTTTTCATCTCATTGATGGCATTGATCACAACCTGCATATGTTGATGGCCAAATATAACCGCATCAAGCATTGTCTCTTCAGGCAGCTCTTTTGCTGCCGACTCAACCATCAAGACCGCACTCTCGGTACCTGCAACAACCAGGTTCAACTGTGAGCCTTCTAGCTCATCATTGCTAGGATTAAGAAGAAATTCACCATCCTGATAAGCAACACGAGCGCCAGCAATTGGCCCAGCAAATGGCACGCCGGAAAGCGTTACCGCTGCTGAAGCACCTATCATTGCTGGAATATCTGCTGATACTTCAGGGTTGAGTGACATTACCGTCGCAATCACCTGCACCTCATTTTTAAAGTTATCAGGGAATAGCGGACGTAGTGGTCGATCAATCAAGCGCGACAGCAGGGTCTCCTGCTCACTCGGACGACCTTCACGACGAAAATAGCCGCCAGGAATACGGCCCGCCGCATAACTTTTTTCCTGATAGTTAACAACTAATGGGAAGAAGTTTTTGCTTTCATCTGCCTCTTTACGCGCTACACAGGTAACCAGGACCACTGTGCCTGCCATATCTACCATCACTGCCGCTGAGGCTTGTCTGGCAATCTCACCAACTTCCAGTGTCACTTCATGATGACCATACTGAAACGTTTTCTTAACATG
The DNA here is from genome assembly GCA_028282395.1 of Gammaproteobacteria bacterium. The sequence goes on along the minus strand of JANQHY010000254.1, from coordinate 15,345 downwards.
CTTTAACATATACTATCTCTCTTAGTTTAATATAAAAAAATGGCTGTCAGCAGCCACCATAGCGCCATGAAGGCTGTTAAGCCGCAATGGAATCACGCAGCCCCAACGTTTTAATAAGTGTGCGATAGCGCTCACGATCGATGCGATGCAGATACTTGAGCAGCTTGCGGCGCAGGTTAACTTTGCGATGCAGCCCAGTACGGGAGTGATGATCGTGCTTATGACTTCTGAAATGCTCGGTTAGCTTGGCAATATCAGCTGATAACAGCGCAACCTGAACTTCAGCCGAGCCGGTGTCGTTCTTTTCACGCTGCCAGGTCTTAATAATCTCTGCCTTTTCAGTTGTGGTTAACATAGTTTTCCCCTTTATTTCTTAATTTTCAATATGTTACATCATAATTGGAAACTGAGGAAAAGGATTGAGTATTAATAGCGTCTCTGCCCTGTTAATACTTAACCCTTTGAGCCTCCTCTCCCAATCGCTCCCTATTCTACGTGCTGTAAATAGGTAAAGCAAGCGAAACTGAGGAAATTGTGTGGTGGTGAGATTCGCCAATTTGGCTTTAATGTAAGCTTAACAGCTCTGCGCTACGCTGAGTGATCGTGTCTACTCTCGGCTGGTGTTAACCACATCAACGATTTACGCAGAAATTTAATTCATTTGATCATTAGCAACTAGATGCTCTGGAGATTCACTTTGAGTTGGGTTATTGCTATTGACCTCAACGATATTGCCATTATCCTTGTCTAAGGAAGCAACAAAGCTCTGCCCTTTTTGAGAAAATTGCATATCAGAGTTGACATCATTGCCTTTATCTGGTACAGTTCGGACAATGGCGGGGGATTTTCCTGATAAATTGTTGATTTTATTAAGCATTTCATTAGTATTCAATCCCAACACGCTTAAAGCATAGGCTAAAGAAGAATCATTAGCGCCTTTACCCACACCTTTATCTACTGTGAAATTATCGCCTAGATTGCCTTTTGACTTGCTTCTGTACGCCTTAACATTCTCACGGAATTTATCTGCAGCCTCGTCATCGGCAAACATATCTTTATCAATATTACGTAATACCGAAACAATGGCTTTATCATTACCCCACCAGTATATGTATTTGCCTTTCTCCATAATCTTCATAGCAATCTCAATGGCAATTTGACGCGCAGCAGCTTGACCATTTCCTGGCTTCAACGTCAACTCACCCAAAGCTTCAAGAATTTCCTTTAAAACTTTCTTATTCGTTTCTTTACCAACTATGCTATTCAGCAATTTCAATTGTTCTTGCTTAATATCATTGCTAATATTCCGATTTGATAGTAGCTTCCCTATAGAGGCAACAGTGGCCTTGCGAAGACTAGAACCTGAATTAGACGACAATCCTTTTTTCTCTAAATTTAGCAAACTCTTATTAATCGCTGTAGCTACCTCAGGGTTTGCACCATTCGCTATCAATACCTGCTGGTGTTGCGCAATCTGCTCTTTGAGATCTGGCACACCGTTGCCAGTACAATAATCCATAAATTGGGCGAAATAACCTTTAGAGGTTTTATACTGATACTCATTCTTACTAATCTGATCGAGAAGGACAGCCAATCTACTCTCTACCTCTGTTTTTGTTTGCGCTACATTATCCGCTGTTGCTGCACTCATCATTTCCATCACTAACGCATTTCTATGTTGTTGCATACCCATACTAGCCATGTCAACCAAAACATTTTTGGCAGCAGATTGCAACTCACTATTGTTAGTGCAATAATATTTCTCAGCAATCTCCCGAACTATTTTACTTTTAATTTTCGACTCACTTGGGTTATAGTATCTTTTTAGTTGCCTAAAAGTGCCCTTATAATCATTGACATCATTACTTGCTAATTGACTGAGTAGCACGTAAACAAACATTTTAGTACCTTTGCCAGACAATACCTCCATTCTTTCTTTCACGTCACCGTCTTTCTTCAGACCCTCTTCAATCATACTACCAATAGTTGCAGAACTATCCTCATCCAGTTTCTCCAATTTTGAGGAAAGAGAGCAAGCAATGGCCAAACAAAGTGCGTGATCGGCATCCTTGTCAAGTAAAACAGTTTTATATATTTGAATAATAGAAGCACGTAACACTTTCTCAGAAGAATCCGCAGATAGTATCCTTTCAACCAGCAGCAACAAATCCCCTCTGCAACTATTTTTATTATCATCTTTTGAAAAAAACTGTTCCGCTGAAAGAAGCTGTTTCAGCAAAGACTCCATTCTTGCATAAAACTTCGCGCTAGCATTATTCTTTTTGATTGTTAATACACTTTCAATCATGTCCTCAACACTTGTCCTACATAGTTTTTTCTCATCTAATAGATGATAATTAAGCGCAATATTTTTAATAATCTTTTCACAGTCCCCGCCATCTGCACTCTCTATTTTTAATGCTGTCTTCATTAAAGGCAATATCGTATCTGCATAGTCAGCAGTCAAATGTTCTTTCGAAGATAACTCGGCACATAGTTTAACTAACCTTGCACGATAACCGACATTCTCTGTTTGCTGTAATCCCTTCCTAATCATATCAATAACAGCAATTCTACTATCTTTACTAAGCGAACCAAAAGCATTCGCAAGCTCAGTAATAGTATGGCCATACAAATATGTTTTCCCATCATCTAAATCACTCATTAAAACAGTTTCCAATAGGGCGGCCACTTTAGTGCGCATGTTTACGTTTAAATCGTCATGCTTAAGCAAATTCACCATATGAGAAATTATTTTCTTACACACTGCCTGGTCTGAGTCTTTTTTAATCAAAATTGCCGTACATGCGTCAAATATTGTATTACAAAGCTCTTGATTTGAATCATTATTATTTAATACTATATAGTCAAATAGGCCTAATAGCTCATCACCCTTACTCTTGAGATACTCCTCTGAGCACAATAATTCCCCTATTGCGATTACTTTATTAGTACGCTCATTATTTGAATCCTCTTTTAAGGTATTCTTCATCATGTCAATAAATGACTTGCCACAAACAACTTGGAGCATAACTGCATTAACCGCTTTGCCACTTTCGTTTTTCAAACCATCTACAACCATATCAAGAATTTTCTTCTGATTTGATGAGCTTAGCAAAGGAAATGCCTTGTCAATTGCCTTAATAAGATCAGGACGAATATTATAAGATAAGTTTCCAGCATCTTTCAGAATATCTATAAAACTATCAATAGCTTTATCGAAAAGCGGTTGCAGAGATTTATTGAAGTCTGAATCAATTTGATTATCTTTATTTTCAATGAGATTAACGAACAAAGATACTATATCTTTAGCGTTTTTGTTACTAGTCAAGTTTAGCTTAGAAATCATTTTCTTACACAGTTCATGCATCATTTTATAAGAGCGTGACTTCATAACAACAGCGCTATTTTTCCCTGCAGATAACTTCTCTTTAATAGCTTTTACAACAAGATCTCTCTCACTATCCTTCAACAAAACAAATACTTCAGAAATATTTTTGACAACATTACCACAGATCTTATCATACAGCTCATTGTCTCCTGTCACTGTTAAGCCAGAAATTAGTTGAGATAATAACTCCTTGGCTAATACTCCTCCTTTTATTAAACGTCCTTTTGTAGACAAACGGCAACATAAATCAAGCATCGCAGAGCAATTGTTCATATCACCCTTTTCCAACTCCAATTTGATCTCAATCAGAATATTGTCTTTACTTTCTTTATTGAGCAAATCAAAGTTTTTGCCAAGCTCATCAGCTATATAGGCATACAAGGATTTATCATTAGCAGCAAACTCTTCTTTCATAGACGAAGACAACAAGGAAATGACTTCTTTAGACAAACCATCACGTAAATTGTTTATTTTTAAAGAATCAATTAACTTGCTAGCTATATACTTAAATAATGCTTTGTTTTTGACATTTCCCAATACATTAGAAAACAACTTAACAATTTCTTGACTTACCAACTTATCGTAATCTTTATTTACCATGATATTAATCAGTTTATCAGTCAGTTTCTTACATAACGTAAAATTTGAATTTTCATCCTTCAAAATTCTTTCAAAGAAATTAATAAGATTCCTCTCTTCGCTTCCAATTTTATTGTTTTGAAGTTTTACAATCTGTAATCGTTTGGCATGGAAAAGAATAAACTCCGCATAATCATTAGGTGATAATTTGTTAGATAATAGTTGTTGATAGGTATTATTCGATGAACTCTTAGCTAAAACCCCAGAAAGTATCTGATGATTAATTTTCTTATTAGAAGAATTTTTCGATGCTAATCCATCAATAACAGCAGAAAAAAACTTCTGTGAATCACTGTAATCATTTTGATCTAGCTGACAAAGAAGCCTTACATGTTTATCGTCAACTATTCCATCATTATCTTTTTCTGCCTTTTCAACCACCATATCTATCAAAATGTCAGTATAGGACTGACCATTGTCATCATCAAAAGAAGCATAACCATCATCATTGCCAAAATAAGAATGTTGATTCTCCCTTATAGCAAAAGAATTATCGTCATTAGAATAAATAAGATTTTTAATTTTATCAAATCCGTTATCGTACATAGAGTTGTCACTATCAATATCATCCAACGCCTCAGAAATGTCAGTTCTTTGATAGAATTTATTTACAGCCCGATCCGTAGCTTCGACTAAAATTCTATGACTTTCACTTTCATTCAATTCAGGATTCAATGATTGATGAATACTATGATTCTGGCTATAAGGATTACTTTTGCCGTTATTTTCGCCTTCAACATATCCTGCATATATTTTATCACTTAAATAGGTAGTAAGTATTTCTTTATTTTTATTAACTGTATTCTTATTAAGTGAAACACCCCCAACTGTATAGCCACTCTTATCATTCCCCTCGGGGAAAGAAGTAGAACTATTGAGCGAACATTCAATTAGTTGTTCAGTCTTTAAATTATATGAATCTATTTGATTAAGAAGCTCTTCATCACCACTTGTAAAGAATGCTTGGAAAAGAATTTTTGCGGCATCTAAATCTTCGTTGCCACCTATTGCATCACTCATACCAGGAAGAGAACGCAAATGACTCATATTAGAGACGGCAAGATTAGCCTGTTCAACGTTTTTAACATCACCTGCCGTTACCATGTCATAAATGACTTTATCTAATACTTTTTTCTCACTGTCCTTAAGCAGACCTTTTTCATTTCTTAAGCGACGATACTTCTTAATATTATTCTTGAAATTCTCATCAATTAATGATAAACCATGGCCACCACTTTTTTTCACCCTAAAGATCAGCTCAGAAAAAACCTCTTTTACTAGCAGTTTAGCTTCATCATCACCATCTTTAGCAGCATCAAGCAACATCTTATAGAAGCCTTTCTTGCTTTGTTTATCGTTCTCTACCTTCGCACCTAACTTAACAATAATACCTTTAGCAGAGTCTCTAAATTCTTTATCAAAGATGAGTTTACAACCACTAGACTTACTATTTACTGAGAGCATATAATCCCCAGCTATCTTCTCAAAGCCTCTTTTTTGCTTTAAGGAGATACTTACTATTATCTCTTCAAGTGCGTCTGAACCGCCTATATTATATTTGCTGCAGTAATTTAGTGCTCCAGAGATAATCTTATGTAATCCTCTGTTTTTGGTAACATTAGGATTATTCGATAAGTCCCTCATTAATTTCTTAACTATCTCTTTGTTTTTAGGCAATTTACTTAACAAAGGCTCAAGAACATCACAGATCGCGCGATAGTCACCTTTTGCATTTTCGCAACAGCTATAAAGAATAGAGCGAATACAGCTCTCTAGCAAATATTCATTAATCTTTAACAAAACAGCAGTTGCCGTTTTAGTATTTAAACCTTTAACTACTTTGTCAAACAAATCCTTTCTTGCACCAAGCAGGGCTTGACTTATCAACTCTACATCATTTAAAGACAATATAACTACAACCAACTCATCAGTTAAATTCTTATTAGACACGCTTTTATTGCGAATTTTTTGATTTAACTCGTTCAGAGCATCATTTGACAACCCTTTATTTTCCATCTCTTTATTAAGTGCCTGCAATAACTTTTTACTTGAAACCCCTTTTCTTGAAAGGGTATTATTCATCTCAATAGCTTTTTCCGTTAATTCTTCATTTGACAGAACCTTATTCCGCTTAACCTGATCATCTTTTGACGACAGCAGGGCATCAACACAAATATTTCCAATAGCGCGACGGACCTTCTCCTCAGGCTCTGATCTCAATTCAGTGTAAATTTTTCCTATAAAGCCCTTAGATTCACTGTATGAAAATCTATCGCACAAGACTTTCATGACCAAATAAAAGTTTTCATTAAACGCGACCTTATCAAATTCCTTATTTTCTTTCTTGTTTTTTGGATTGTTTACTTTATTATAAAGATTAAGTAGTTCCGGCACCAAAGACTTGATTTCTTTATTATAATTTCTACCTTTACCATTTACTATATGATAAAATCTTTCAGCAACATTTTTTGGACTTAGTATTTTTTCCTCCATAAGCTGAAATAATTTTTTTACTTTATCTTCTGAAATTGAATCCATCTCGTTATAAACACTGATAGCCAAGTCATCCAACATCTTTAATCCCTTACGAGAGCATGGAAAATCATTGTTATTAAAAGATTTCACCACACCCAACATTATTTCACCAACATTTATATCTTTCTTATCATCATGAAGTTTAGACAGATTAATCAACTCATTTTTAATAAAAGGAAATGAATCACTGTCAGTTTTAATGCTATAACAGAATAAATCCGAAATTAACTTAACTTTCTGATATGTTGGCATTCTTTCTGCCAAATGCTCTAACGTGGTGATTATTTGGCAATCATCTTCTGTAGCTAGAGCCATAGCGTTAATAAGCTCTAGAATTTTATCATGATTAATACTGTTATTCGCATATATTGTATATAGCTCCATCATAACGTGCTTTTTATAGCTATTAGAGGATAACAGATCAGCGACCATCTTATCAAAGTTATCTCCCCTATCACCCTTTAGAAACTCTTCAATTAAATAACGCGATAAATCCCTAATAACTTCATCATTTGCATCAAAGCCGCCATCATCATTTTTATAAATATCAATAACTAAATCACAAATAACTTTTCGATACGTGCTACTGGTCTCTATAGGTTTTTTCTGATTTGTTACTGTGCCATGGAAAGGAACACCATTAATCAGATATTGCAATATGCTATTCCTATCATCTGGCAAGCACTCTTTCTTCAAAATTTCATTAACTATATTAATAACATTCGGGTTGTTTTTGTTTTCAGCCATAATATCAAACAGAGCTTTTTTGAATGCCTCATTGTTTGTTTTAGCCAAATGAGAGAATACATGTTTTACTAAACTTTTATTCTCTTCGGATGGGGAAGCTTTAAAGTTGTCAATCAGTACTTTGCATACATTGTTAACACTGTCATCATCTCTACACAAACTACTGACAATATCTTTCACATCAGCAAGCTTTAAGATCCCCAATCTTTCTGACTTAACCAACTTGTTGATTATACGTCCTGCCTTATAATATGCATCACAATTATTGTTTGATTCATAGAGCGCATCTTTGAAAAAAGTTTTGGAGGAGTTAAACTTATCAACGTTAACCAGCTTCGCTACAAAACCTTTTGCTAGTTTAGAAAATCGTTCTTTATCGGATTCAACACGATCGACTAGCTCATAGAAAAGATTAGCACACTTCTTTTTATTTTTGTCTGCGCAGAAGTCAGTAACGATTGATAGCATCTTATTATCATCGATCAGACCAGAACCCGCTAATTTAATAATTTCCATACCAGCTATGAAATTATCTGCTTTAGCAGGAAGCTCTAGATTCTGATTATCATTAACCCTTTTTTTAGCAGAAAGAAGAACTAAATCTAAAATCTGTTCTTTTGTTAGTTCAGAGAATACTCCCTTAAGAATACGAAAATCCTCTAAATTCTCTTTCTTATAGCCATTTGTAAGATCTGCATCTAAACGTTTAGATACAGTCTCATAAAATATTGCTGCCTCTTCCTTATCCGCCTTCACTAATTTATAAAGAATTTGTACGCCGTTATACGCTCTTAAAACACCCCCATTGACTAAAGAGGAGATCTCTTTAAAGAAAGTAGTTTCTTGTTGATAATAGTTGGAATTTTGATCTTTAACTACACGTTTAAGCAGACTAGTAATCTGATCTTCCTTCAATCTAGCAAAAAAATCTCTAGCCAAACGAAACATATTCTGATGAACTATACCGTTGTCACCATCTAAATGCTTGGCACAACCATTATAGATAGCAATGTACAGATCAATATTTATCATTTCATCCTTATTCTTATTTTTTTCATACTCAGAAAAAACATGAGCAAGCAGATCAGCCATCATTCCTACAGGCAAATATAAGTTATTATAATGACTTCCAAAGGCCATAGCACTAGCAATTTCAAAGAAAAATTTCTCAGCAGGGATATTTTTATATCTTTCATAGAAAGCCTTTTTTACCAAAGCGTTATTTTTCTTATTACTTAATAATTTCGCTAGAATTGCAGACGCAAAGAAATAGTCTTCCTCGTCATTTAACTCCCCAAAAGTCCGCATGATAGAAGCAATTATTCCACTAAAATTGGATGAATTTTTTTCAAACAGGTAAACAACTGCTGAAACGGCATCAGCTATCGGCATAGCTTCTATAGCTGATTGCTTATCATTATGACTTAAGTTAAAGAAATCTTTAATTACCGCATCGCTATCTTTTGAAGTTTGATTATATTCTGCATTCTTACCAGGAGCCAAACTATTATATTGATTACTATATAGCCCATCAAGGAGAGTTTTTTCATTATTACTGCACTTCTCTTGACAATTTTTATAAAATTGGTTTCTCATCTTAAGAAAATTTTCTTTAGATGTTTGATTTTCCAAATGCTCTTTTGGATCAAACTCTTCGCCTTTTCCTATCAAACTAATCATAATTCGACTGGCACGAGAACTATCCATAGAACTGCTGCTAAGTGAGCCAGAAGTACAATAATAGAGAATATCTGCTGCTACTTTTTCGGTAATCTCACCTTCATCCATGGCCTTTATTAATGCCTTGATCAAATGATCCGCATCATATTGATTCGAAATACTATTGTATTGTTTATATACATTTCGATAATCGAGAAATTTCAAATTTTTCGCACGACCACCAAAAATTTCGCTAATCAGCTTCTTAGAGTAGTTTGCACTTGAAGAGTATTGGCCCTTCTCTATCTCCACAATTGAGGCCATAATCTTATTAGACAATACATTTATTTTACTAACTCTTTTCTTGTCGTTATTAATTGCACTACTGCTAGACTTTCCTGACCGTATCCTCTGATCTACAGTAGCCCATTGTTTAATATCATTGGTTAGGTGACGCCCATACTTATCTTCGTCCTTAAATAATCTCCAATCATGTTGATATCTAAGTGCGGTTGCAGTTGCTATAAAGTCGGCCACCTTTTGATCATTCATTGCCAGCTCGATCACTTGATCATTATACAGACATTCTAAAAAACCACTATACGTCTGGTCACAATATTTATCTAACAATAAAGCAAGCTTTTCGGATACTAGCATTCTCTTTAATAAACTTTTTGCCAATGGAGAAGTCTCAGCTTTTTTGCTCAAGCCATTGATAAGTTTAACGACTTCACTAGTATTAAATCTTAATAAGTATACTGCATTTAATTTGGCAACAATCTCTTCTTCATCAAGCATTTTATTTTTATGAAGCTCACTTAAATTTTCAAAGAAACTATCGAAGTCATCAACTGAAGCCGCTCTAATGTAGATGTCAGAAATAATTCGTTTAACAACCGCATGTTTAAAGTCGTTAGTATTTTTATTACTTTTTTTACTGTACTCTACTAATTTTTCTCGCAGAGCCGATGAAATTAATGGTGAATCCTCTATTTTTGCAATTGATTTATCTTTAGTATGGGTTTTTTCATGAATTTTCTTAAGCACTGCCACTGCAAGATTTATTCCTATAGCCTTCTTCTCTACCAAAGCAACCAAATCACTTACAACGTCTTTAATCTGTTCTTTATTCTTTATTGTTCCATTATTTAACCCTATAAACGTTCTAGCCATATCATTTGCTACAACCACTGCTTTGTGTATGTTTTTATTATTGCTTGCGTAAAGAGGAGACAGTATTGCAAATATATTATTATCAGCATTGCTTTTATCTACTATCAGTCTATTCATTGCTGCAATCACTCGCAAGCGAATTTCGTCATTATGAGACTTATTTGTATTTTGCGTATAGAATTTTTCAATAATATTTGATGCTTCTTTTGTCGTTATTACTTCAAGCCTTTCTAGCTCTATTACTTTTTCTATAGCGAGCATTGTTTCATTTACTGAGGAGAAGCCTTTATGCATTGTATAAAGTGTAGAGTATATATCCCCCACGCTTTTAAAAAATTCTTTAGCTATATCTACATTATCACTATAGTTACGCTTAATTACAGTACTAAGAACATGCTCACTTACTATTTTGGCCTGCGCTTGGCCTTTAGATGATAAATGAGAATAGATTTGAATAACCTCATCTGTTGATAAATCTCCTAAATGTATTAATTCGCAATCTGCTTTATACATGCTCTCGCTATTTTCAATTCCATTATTAAGATGGAATATAGTTTCTGCCGCATCTTCAACGTTAGCAAAGAATCCTTTAATTATTCCTTTAGTGTGCGGACTATTCTTGAATAGCGCTTCTGTAATGATTAATTTTTTCTCTTTAATTCCTTGACAGAGAGAGTTCAGAATATTACCGGCATCTTTTTGGCTGATGATATTTCTGTTAACCAAGGCAATCATATCTGTTACAGCCTTCTCAGCATCCTGCTTAGTCCTTAAATGATTGTAGCGGTTGAGGTAAGGAGAGCGATTAAAGCCAAATAAAATCTCATCAACATGTTTATTGTTTTTCTTGGTCAAATTTCTTTTAATTATAGCAACCTGATCTCTAGGCGTCTTGGGATCAAACATTTTTGGAATTAGATCATTTAATCGCTTTTCTAACTCTTTCGGAGGCAATACTGCCTTATAGCGATCTATAGCAACCTGTTTTCTTTCATCAGAGAATACTTTACAAGCGATTTTACTCCAGAAAGAGTTCTGCACTGCAGCCTTTTTTATTTCATCCAACATAAACTTATATGTTAGCGGCTTTTTGGTAGCTATCTTCCCTAAAGCATTGTAAAAAAATTCTTTCTTACTCTCTTCACCTTTCACACTAGCCATAATACCAATTTTATATATACCATCTGTAAAGTTATCGCATTTCTTATAATTTCCAACATTATCCGTCAAGACCTTCATGATTTTCTGCAAACTAGTTTCATCTTCATGATGGGCTGCATAGAGCCTAGCAAAAGTACGACCGATCATATCAGATGTTTTTTTGTTACTATTTATTTTATTTAGAAATTCTTTATCACTTAATAATTTTAGCGTAGCATCTAATCCATTCTTTTTTGAATATGCTATAATCGATTTCTCTGTTATTAAATGAAGATCATCGCCTCCTTCAGAGTTATTCACAGCTTGATAAAACGTATTTAAGTTCTTGGCATTAAAGCAAGAAAAATTGGCTTTTATTGCAGTTTTTGTCTCCTCTACATTTCTTGAGGAAACACCTTTTAAATCTGAAAGAAAAGCAGCGTGTTTATCATCATCACTATTTTGACAACGCTCTTTTAGATACTTGTTTAATGAAACAGAAAAATTAATCTCTGATTTTTTGATGATATACGCAAAATCTCTTAATAACTCCTCTTGTGAAGCAGCGCCTTTTTCTTTAAGAGTAAGGATATTATTGATAAAATCACGTGGATTGATGTTTTTCTTATTCTTCAGCGCATTATTGTACATACACCTTACAATACCTGTTGGAGTAGAAACAAGATTTTTACGGCTTTCATACTGCTTTATCTGGTTAAAGAATTCTTTAACTAAAGCAGGATACTTATTACTATTATTTAACTTAAGAGCAGCAGAAATAATGCGTGCTCTAGTAGCGCCATTAAAACGATTATTTGAGAGGTCATTTGCTGAATGGTAGAGACCTCTTAGAAAGGCAGCGGCATCTACTAAACTCAGCGCACCAGAATCGACCATAGCTTGCATATCATTGAATACTAATTCGGCACGAAAACGGTGGTTTGTGCCGTATTCTCTATAGGCTTTATATAATGCTTGATGTGTCTGTACAATTTTATAATCATTGCGCCATCCATCTTTCAAACCACATTGTCTAAAAACTTCTTTTACTATTTCAGGAATTATTTTTGCTAAGTACTCTTGTTCTTTGCGCTGTTCTGCTTCGAACTTTGTTTCTTTATGCCCTTTTACTTTGATTTTGTTTATGTTTTTTGGTATGTGTTTTATATAACTTAAAGAATAAGAAAGAATCTTAGCAAGACTATAGTTTTTTTGATAATCGCCTTTTTTTGACTGGCATTTACTTAAAGTTAATAATATCTTTACTGCCGTCTCTTTTGACATTCTATTCTGCTCTACTTGATAGAACAAACGTCCCATCAGAAACGCTTTTTGACTAGAGGATATTATTCCGGATTTTATAAGAAACCGCTCTAAATCCTTTGCAGACTTTTCCTTAATTGTATTTAACTTATTTATTTTATTAGGAACTTTTATATGAGCATCAATCATTCCACGTGATTCAAGTTTCGTCAGCACTCTTTCTGCGCCTGTATTTTCTTCTACTATCTGTTGTAAGTATGCATTGACGGTATAATCCATTTCGCTTTTTCTACCAGGCTTTGCTTTGTTAGTTGGCTCCTTACTTAGCTCTGCTAGAATATCTACCGCCAAGTTAGCTGGTAGTTTGCTGTTAGTAGAAACAAAACGAAATATCTCTGCGACTATTTCCGTTCTAACAGCTTGATAACATTTATCATCTCTAGTATTTTGTTTTTTTAATTCTGGATCTTGCTTCTGTTTGTATAGTTTACGCTCTTCACTGCTAATCTGTTTTGCAATTTCAATGGGGTCGTGTTTATTATTTTTATTATTTATCGCATCCTTGATGATCTTTTTTACTTCTTTATCATACATGGCAACCCCCGCTGGTTGGTAAATTATCGCTTACAATGGACAATATCTTTATATTATATGGAATTTTATGAAATATTGCAAGCTAATGATGGGTAAGTTGTTGATTTAAATATATATTTTTTTAATTCTACTCTATTTTAAAATTATTTATTATGCTTTGTTACACAATCCTTCTAATTTATTAGAGAAATAGAATCATTCATGACTGCTGTTGAAGTCACGATTATTTTCGATATTGTACCATAGAAATCCTACTTTATTTTTAAAAAAGTCGTATTTTCTCTCTACTCTCTTATTAAAAGCTTATAAATTAACGACTTCTGCGCTCAATAAACGTCTTACTTTTAGCTGCTGCGCATCATGAATTTCAGCCATGCCAATAAACACCTGCTCCATTGTTTGCAGGCGAACCAGGCCACTACAGTCACTCTCTACTACCACCTGTTGCCCCATGTAGAGCTGCTTAACTTGTTGGCTCGTCAAGGTTATAACCGGATAATGCGATAACATCGCATGCAAAGAGATCAATGCCTTGGCGCTGACTCCATTATCAACCAGATCAGCTAATGGCTGACTCTGTCCTTCACTAAAGCGACCAACAGCAGTGCGGCGCAGCTGCACCACATGAGCCCCACAACCCAGTTTCTGGCCGATATCATCGACTAGATTACGAATATAGGTCCCTTTACTACAGTGAACCTGGAGCGATAGAAATGGCTTCTGCCAAGCTATCTGCTCAAGTTGGTGAATCTGTACGCTGCGCGCTGGCCGCTCCACTTCAACACCTTGTCTCGCCAATTTATACAGTGGCTGGCCATTGTGTTTTAGCGCGGAGTACATTGATGGCACTTGGCTAATTTCTCCACGGAACTGCTCGAGAAGGGCAGCTAGCCCCTTGTCGTCAATAGGCGGTAGCGCCTGTTCCGAAATGATTTCACCCTCACTATCACAGGTAGTCGTACGCTGTCCTAAACGTGCGGTTACACGATATTTTTTATCAGCTTCCAGGAGAAATTGAGCAAATTTGGTCGCCTCACCAAGACATATCGGCAGCACACCACTCGCCAGTGGGTCTAGTGTCCCAGTATGGCCAGCTTTTTTCGCTGCCATTAATCGTTTCACTTGCTGCAGCGCACGATTTGAGCTGACTCCCTCGGGCTTATCAAGGAGATAGAGACCATTTGGGGCACTGTCACGAATTGTATTTTGTGGTGGTAATGTAGCGGTAGTCATTGTTGTTTATTCAGCAGTTTTATTCCTGCTCAATATCATCCAGTAGCGTATCAATACGTGCGCCTTTTATTAATGAGTCATCATGATAGAAACGGATTTTGGGTGTATATCGCATCTCACTCTCTTGTGCCAACCGACGACGTAGAAAACGACTCGCGCACTTAAGACCGATTACTGCTTGTGCTAGCTGTTCAACATCATGAAGGGTAAAATAGACTTTTGCCAATGACAGATCGCGCGACATCTCCACTGAAACAATATTAACACCATTAATGCGTGGATCATTAACTTCCTGTTGCAAGACCCGCGCCAGGATGCTCTGAACGACATCAGCAATACGGTAAGAGCGATTGGTAGCTAAATTCATTCATCACCTTTCTGTTTTGCCACTCTCCCACAAGGGTGAGAGAGCTTTCACTCTATAACTTACGCTTCAAGCTCACCAATTCAAAAACCTCAATGAGGTCACCGACCTTAATATCATTGTAATTTTTGATACCGATACCACACTCAGTATTATTTCGCACTTCACTGGCATCATCTTTATGACGCCGCAGTGACTCTAGTTCACCCTCATATACCACGACGTTGTCACGTAATATACGAATTGCTTTGCCACGTTTAACATAGCCATCTATCACCATACAGCCGGCAATCGAGCCCTGCTTGCCACCGGCACGGAAAACTTCACGTACTTCAGCAATACCGAGAATCTTCTCCTCTACCTTCGGTGCCAACATACCACTTAGCGCCTGTTTTACCTCATCAATGACGTTATAAATAATACTATGATAATGCACATCAATTTTTTCACGATCAATAAGCTGCCTGGCTTTTAAATCGGCGCGCACATTAAATCCAATAATAACCGCGGCAGAAGCCAACGCCAGATTAGCGTCTGATTCAGTAATACCGCCAACGCCACTGGCAATCACTTTCACCTGCAGTTCATCAGTCGCTAACTTCTGCAG
>JANQHY010000251.1 GCA_028282395.1 Gammaproteobacteria bacterium | reverse complement strand
AAAATGAATAAATTAGGGTTACCTGACAGTGTCATTGCAGCATAAAATCAATCCCAAGGGCAGCACCTTTGTTAAACGAAAAAGTCTGCAACAAAGCCGATCAAGTCGCGGGACGACGGCGGGTGGGTGTATGCGGCACAACGACAAGTGTATGCAGGGCGACGGCGGATATGTATGGAACGACGAAGGTGATGAATACAATAAGGGTATGATCATTTCTTCTATTGGCTTACTCCTCTTCTCCCACTCTCTGTGGGAGAGGATCTTTACACAGCATGCCTTATTGGATCATACAACCGTTACATTCACAGTTGCAGTCAAGGGTTTTCTCATAACGTTGCCTAATCGGGTCCAGTGTAAAGGTGACTTCATCATAAAGCTCCTTCATATCATGCAACAATTCGGTATAGCTGACAGGTGGGTTACCATTGACCAGTCGCCCATGAATCCGCGCAGATGCTTGACGCATCTCATGAGAAATATTTATCGAACCAGGAATGTTTTCAATAACAAGTGAATTATAAAGCGATTTGATGTCTTCAATTTGTTGTAAGGTAAATTCATCTTTCTCATTGTAGGCGTACTCTGCATAAATCTTATTAATTTGCTGCAGAAATAAAATATTCTCACCACACTTCTCTTCTGAAACATAATCTCTAAACCCATCAGTGATCTTGTAAGGGTAGCTCCGCGGCAGATAATTATCTGGATCATTATGCTTGACCAGCGTGTATTTATTCCTGAAGAAAAATGCCATCCCAATACTCAATACTAAGCACTAATAGTTTACAGATGCAGTTTAAATCCTTCATGCGAAGCAACAAAACCAAGCTTTTCATAAAACGCCAACGCTTCCGGACGTTTCTTATCGCTAGTTAACTGAATAACATGACAACCATGGCGCTTTGCCAACGATATCATCTCATTAATCAATAACGCACCAACACCATGATGGCGATAATCTTTATGAACACGCACCGCTTCTATTTGCGCACGCGTACCACCCTGGTAAGTTAAATAGGTTAAATAATTTAATTGGCCAGTCCCAGCAACCACTCCTTCAATCTCAACCACTAAAAGCTGCACCTCTCTATGGCCGGAGATTCTCTCAAATGCTTCGACATAACTCTCAGGTAATGGCTTAACTGCCTGCTCGCGCTCTGCACCGAGAGGATCATCTGCCAAGAGTGCAACAATAGCGGGCAGATCATCAAGTTCTGCCCGTCTAATTACTAAAGTATCACTATCTTTCATCGCTTTGATCCTCTCTCCATTTAAGCAGCTAATCACGTAGGAAAACTCCTACCGTTTATTGTGCTACGATATTTTCCAATTAGCAATAATTGGTTGATAGCGCTTTGCTGGAATCGGCACATAGCTAAGCGCTTGTGCCATATCACCACCATTTTGGTAACACCAAGCAAGGAATGCTTTCACTTTCTGCGCCTTACCTGCCTCTAACCATTTTGGTATCATCACAAATGTCGTTGCCATAATTGGCCAACTATTTGCACCTGGAGGATTGGTGATCATCTGACCATGTGATCCCGGCTGTTGGCTAGCTGCAGCTATCCCGGCTTTAAAGGTTGCTATGGTTGGTTTAACTACCGCACCACTGCTATTTTTCATGCTAACGTAAGTTAATGTGCTGTCATTAGTAATATAAGCGTACTCAACATAGCCAATACTGTTAGTTAACTGTTGTACCTGCGCAGCAACGCCCGCATTACCTTTACCTCCAAGTCCTGCTGGCCAATTTATATTAGTGCTATAATTGATTTTACTTTTCCAAGCTGGACTTACCTGCGACAGATAATAGGTAAAGTTATAGGTTGTACCACTGCCATCAGAACGATGAACTGGAATAATCATCGCATGTGGTAGTTTTAACCCCGGGTTAAGTGTCTTAATTGGCTTTGCATCCCAATAGTGCAGCTTACCTTGATAAATATCTGCTAACACTGGACCACTTAATATTAGTTGGCCATTTTTAATACCACGAATATTTACAACCGGGATAATGCCACCCATAATAATTGGGTACTGTTTCCATCCGCGCTGACTTAACTGATCTTTTGTCAACGGCTCATCTGAGGCGGCGAAATCCACAGTCTTTGCTTTTAGCTGGCGCATACCACCACCTGAACCAATAGATTGGTAGTTCACTTTAATTGACTTTGCGTCATCATACGCTTTAGCCCACTTTACCATTGCAGGATAAACAAAACTGGAGCCTGCTCCAGTAATCTCGCCATTATCGCTTGCTGCAAACGCAGTTGTTGTCGCAAAAATAGCGCCAGTAACCATCATCAAGAGTCTTTTCATCTATTTTCCCCTATAATAGTTTTGCAGATACTGTTTAGTTAACGGCTTCTGCGGTTGTTGAAAAAGTTGAGCAGCAGTATTTACTTCCACTAACTCACCCTGATCCATAAAAGCTACCCAGTCAGATAGCTCTTCTGCCTGACGCAGATCATGCGTCACCAAAAGCACAGTAAAATCTTGTTTAAGCTTGGCAATTAATTTTTCAATACTCGCCGTAGAGATCGGATCAAGCGCAGAGGTTGGCTCATCGAGGAGGAGAATTTCGGGCTCCAATGCAATCGTACGCGCCAAACAGAGTCGCTGCTGCTGCCCGCCTGAAAGGTGTGTGCCCGCCTCGTGTAGTTTATCTTTTACCTCATCCCATAGTGCCGCGCGTTTTAATGCGCGCTCAACCTTCTCCTGTAGTTCACTTTTTTTCGGCCTATCATGTAACCGTAATGCAAAAGCAACATTATCAAAAATTGACATTGGAAAAGGTGTTGGCTTCTGAAATACCATGCCAATTTTACGCCGTAACATATTGACGTCAACATCACTATCAAGCAGATTTTTATCTTGTAAAACAATTCGGCCCTCAATCTGATGCTTGGCATGTAACTCAAAAATACGATTAATACAACGCAAAAGTGTCGATTTGCCTGAACCTGAAGCACCAATAATCGTCGTCGTTGCTTTTTCAGCAATCGATAGACTGACATTTTTTAATACTTCAGTTGCCCCGTAACGAAAAACTAAATTTTCAATCTCTAGAAATGACTTCATCGCCCTCTTCCCAAATTAGAGATAAACCGTGCTAGCAGATTCAACAATAGAATCGCTACTGTCATAAGGAGTGCCGCTGCCCAAGCAAGCTGTTGCCAGTGGGAATAGGGACTCAACGCATATTCGTAAATCATTACCGGCAGACTTGCCATCGGTTTAAGCATATTATAAGTAGTATATTGATTGTTAAGTGCAGTAAAAAATAGTGGTGCTGTCTCACCAGCAATACGCGCTAACGCTAATAAAGTTCCCGTTAATAGGCCATCTTTTGCCACACGCCAAATAATCTGTACCGTCACACGCCAACGTGGTAGCCCTAATGCCGATGCGGACTCTTTTAACATTGGCGAGACCAAGTACAGCACGTCCTCACTCGCACGCACAATCATCGGTAACGCAATCATCGCCAACGCAACTGCACCAGCAAGCCCAGAAAAATGTCCTAAAGGAATAACACAAAGGCTATACGCAAATAAGGCAATCACAATTGATGGGGTGGATAATAAAATGTCATTAACAAAACGTACCACTTTCGCCGTGCGATTTTTACCGCTAAATTCGACTAAAAAGGTCGCAATAAGAATACCCAAGGGTGCAGCAATTGCAATCGCTAACAGCGTCATCATGACACTACCAATAATGGCATTTTTCATTCCACCTAATGCCCCGGGTGCTGGTGTGACTTTAGTGAAAATGTCTAGATGTAGATGCGGCAACCCACGGCTAACTAATATCCATAAAATAGATATCAGAAATAACAGCCCCAATAGCGTTGCTAGGAAACAGCAGACGGTCGCCAATTGATTCTTAAACCGCCGCCAGTAACGTGTACGCGCGACTACCATTACTGTGATCCTCCACGTGGCTTAGCATGATGAAGAAAGTAGCGTGAAATTGACAAAATAATAAAGGTGATGGCAAATAGAATCAATCCCAGCTCCGTTAACGCTGCTGGATAAATTTTGCCAGTTGCCTCAGTAAACTCATTGGCAATTACCGCGGAGATCGTGGTTCCTGGCATAAACAGTCCCTGAAATAGGCGATGGCTATTGCCGATAACAAAGGTTACCGCCATCGTCTCACCTAACGCACGACCGAACCCTAATACAACACTTCCTAACAAACCGGCACGCACATAAGGAAACAGGATATGTTTAATCACTTCAAAACGTGTTGCACCAATAGCGTAAGAAGCTTCAATAAGGTCTTTAGGAACCTCTGCCAAAACATCACGCATCA
>JANQHY010000316.1 GCA_028282395.1 Gammaproteobacteria bacterium | reverse complement strand
GTTGTTCCACTAGGTTCACCTTGTTCCACGGCATAATTATTTCCTCAATGACTAATAATTATGCAATTCTATGTGTTACCTATGTGGGGTAACAAGTGTAACCCATGTGCCTTCCTCATACAGCTTGTTGGCGGGATCCAGAAAGATTACAGATAGTAACTTCAGTGCTGGATTGCTTTGCTACGCTCGCAATGACAAGAAGGTAGTATTTCGTCTCTCCTAAAGCAAGTGGGAGAGGGGAGAAAAAGTTATTATCCAGCCGAAATTTAGTTCATTATTATTAATGATGATAGGTTTTAGATAGCAATTCAGCACGTGGTTTAGCCATGATTATAATCTCATTAAGCGCTTTGACCATTTGATTATGTTTTTCCTGAGTAAAGAAGCTATTGTGCTCACCATCAACACGAATCAATTTATGGTAATCAGACATATTATAAATTTTTTTCTGCTCGAGAAAATGGTTATGCTCCTGTTCAGCTGTCATGCAGTATGGCACATTTGATTGAGTAATGCCCTTAGGCAGACAGTGTTTAGTGGCATACATCACAATCAATGGTATCTTTCGTTCCAGTGCTGGAGCATCCGCTACTTGAAGGTAGCTAGGATATTGGCCAATTAGTTCATTGTACAATGGATTGGTTGGTGTGGGATTCTGCGGATTACCGAGTCTGCGTAGAATGGGTAAAGCTTTTTTCGGTAGTGGGGTAGGGCCAGCACTTGAAGTGGCATCAAGTAGCAAGAGGCCGGCCACCTGTTGTGGATATAGTTTCGCGTATAGCAGCATATAAAGACCACCAAAAGAGTGACCGACTAAGATATAGGGTGGTTTAATCTGTTGTTGCTGCAGTAGTCTATGGAGCCGATGCACAACATCAATAGCTGTATTGGGTAGATAGGTATTTTTGTTGGGACAACTATTGAATGTGTATAATCTATCATAGGTAAAAGTTTTCGCGACATTATTTACAGCAGTAGTTAGATTCGCTTCTGACCAAATAGTCGATGGTATGCCAGTTCCACTTGCAAAAATCATAGTAACTTGGCCGCGACCTAACATTTTATAATAGAGTAACTGATTATCACTATAGCTACAGTGAGCACCAGGCGCTAGCGCTTGCTTGCTACGACAGATGCTGTGGCACGGAGCTGTCGGTAGTACTGCATAAGCATTGTGGCTTAAAAGTAGTCCGAGTAGTAATAACCAACAGTGGTACAGTCGTTTCATAATAGTTTATTCTCGCTCAATTGGGCATGACATACAACGTGCACCACCACGGCCACGGCTTAACTCAGAGCCAGGAATTTCGATGAGTTCAAGTCCGGCTTGACGTAACCGCGCATTCATTGCTGTGTTGCGGTCGTAGACAACAACTTTACCAGGTGCAATGGCTAACAGATTACTGGCGTCATTCCATTGTTCGCGCTCACGGGTGAATTTGTCACTGCAGGGAGTAATCAACTGTAATGACTTCTCACCCAGTGCTGCAGCAACGGTTTGTAAAAAATCGTTATCCTGATTAATAAATAGCGCATCCTCCTGTTCAGCGGGAGTAATTGACCAGCTGTGGAATTTATTGTGTGGCAGGGCAAGACAGAAAGTTGCTTCTGCTGCCATTGTCATCACAGTATCAAGGTGGATTGAGGCGCGTGTTTTGGGAATATCAACCGCAATGACTTTTTTTATCTCGCTACCTTTAAAGAGCGCTTTTGCTAATAGCATAACTGCCTGTAGTGTTGTACGTTGACTGAGCCCAATAATAATTGTTTTGGCATTAATAACTAATACATCACCACCCTCAATACTAGGCAGTTCAACTGCGTCATCACTACCGTCGTACCAGATGTGAAAAGAGCTATCGGTAAATAGTGGGTGAAACTTATAGATCGCTGCCATATTGATTGTCTCGCGCCGACGCGCAGAAAAGTGCATTGGATTAATCGATACGCCGTTGGCAATCCAACAAGAGGTATCGCGAGTAAAAAGATGATTAGGTAGGGGGGAGAGAATGAATTCACTATGGCTTTGGAAAGTAGTTAAATAGGCTTTCAATGATTGATCATCAATATCAGTTAACGCTAAACCACCGAGAAGGTAGGTGGTAAGTGTTCTATCATCAAGCTGATTAAGAAAGTCATATAAGACGCGTTGTGGTTCATGGTCGTAGGGCAGTTGTTGTAGGAGTCTGGTCAGTAGCCATTCACGTGCTGTTGGTTGGCTGAGTGTCTCTGACATCAGGTCATGGAGGAGATAGACCTTTACTCCATGGGACTTAAGTATCTCAGTGAAAAAACGGTGCTCTTCATTAGCTTTTTCCAGCCATAAAACATCATCAAATAGCAGTGATTCACAGTTATTAGGGGTCAGATGGCGTAAGGAAAGGTCAGGACGATGTAGAATGACTCGCTTTAAGGGGGCAATTTCAGAATTAATCTTCATTGTTAAGTCCTTTCTATAACATTTTGATAATAATTAAATTAACAATTCTTTAATATGGCCAGCTTACGCCATTTTTCTATTATCTATATTTAGTGTAGCTAAATTAATGAAGGCTGGCTAGATTAATCGTTTATTTGTTATGTTGATAAAGAGAACAAGAAAGTCTTTGATTCGCCGCAACAAGCATTAACGGCAGCGACAGCAAAAGGGCAGAGAAAATATTGTTATATAAATAATTGGATGGTGCTTTTGCCACCGCGGCCAAAGCAGCCTAAATCACAACAAGAGTTGCCGGTACAAGAAGCACAACCAGCTGCTAGCAATAATAACCATGGCTGTATAATACAGTAGAAATTAAGCAATTTTTACATAGCTTGCAAAATGGTAGTAAAGTCAGCCATAATACTGCCGTTATTAATTGAATCTAGGCGGGTGTAGTTCAATGGTAGAACACAAGCTTCCCAAGCTTGGAACGTGGGTTCGATTCCCATCACCCGCTCCATGGATATAAGTTGTATTCTTCCTATCAAATTCTCTGACTTAATCGCGTAATTTAGTGGGTTCCGCGGATAAGTCGCGGCATGACGATATTGAATGCCTTGTCCGTATTAGGAAATAGTATTATTGGTTAGAGGTTTTGGTAGAGCTTGACGGTGATAGCGGTAGACCATTAAGCGGTAGAAATAGAGGCTCGATATAATCAGTAAGAGATAAAAGAGTAGGTGCAGGGTAATATCGACAACTTCGTTTTTGCTGGAAACATGTAATAGTCCTAACAGCGTTAGCCAGATAAAATAGGCTGGAAACATATAGCTGCGTTTTAATGAGAAGACAATATTATCATATTGCCAGCGATTATGGATAATAATATAGCCGAGATAAAAGATAACAATCACACCAGAAGTTAGGATTAAATGCGATTCCGTTGTTGAGCAGTAGAGAAGTGTGAAAATAATAAACATAATAGGTGAGATGATGTGTGCCAATGGCAAACGGTAACGTCTAGGGCGATGTGGTTCAATAACGCGAAGGCGCATCAGTGTAAGTGGGCAAGCCATATAAGAGATCACATGAAATTGACTGACGACTACCATTAGCGATTGCCAACTACGGAATAGCAGCATAACAGCAATGGCTAATAAAATATTAAAAATAAGTGAGCGGCGCGAAAAATGATATTTAGGATGTAGAACGTTAAAAAATGACGGTGCTTGGTACTCCTGCGCCATACCCGTTAACATCCGTGCTGTAGTGCCAGTATAGACAATACCAGTTCCTGATGGGCTGATACAGGCGTCAACATAGAGCACAATGGAGACGAGATTTAGTCCTAGTAGTGTGGTGAGTTGTGCAATGGGGGAGCTAAAATTCAGTGAACCCCAACCACCTTGCAACATCTTGGTTGGAATGCCACCAATAAAAGCCGTCTGTAATATTAAATAGATAATTAATGTTGCAATAACCGAAATAACTAATGCAAGGGGAATGGTGCGTGTCGGATCTTTAGCTTCAGCTGCAAAACTGGCAATACATTGAAATCCATTAAATGCATAAATAATTCCACCTGACATAACAACAGCAAACGTGTTTTCTAAACCAAAAGGCAATAGTGTGCTATGTGGTACAGGGGTGAAATTGCTCGGATGAAATGCTGTAGCAAGGATAATAATTGCTATGCCTACCGGAATAATAATTTTAAATATGCTGATGATATTATTTGATTTAGCAAATAATCGGACTCCCCAGAAATTTAAGATTGTGTAGATGACCAGTAATGCCACAACGGCGGTTAACCCTAATGCAGTAAGTTGATGATTAATAA
>JANQHY010000235.1 GCA_028282395.1 Gammaproteobacteria bacterium | reverse complement strand
GAGCACTCGTATTAATGACCCTATTTCAACAGTGCCATCGGCTGCAATTTCAATATCTTGTAAAAGTGAACTCGGTAGTTCTAGTAAAAGTGATTGGTTCTTTCCGTTAAATTTAGAGGTAGGTTCTCTCATTGATTTTACTCCGTATTACTTTGCTAAAGATATGCTTTGATCAAAGATAACCCCAAATCGGGTTAATGTAAACTATATTTTTAACCCTTAATTTGAATTTAATGGGATTTTTAACCCGATTTGGATCAAAAAAAGGTCTGACAACATCGATAAAGAGTAATAATTTGTGAAAATTACTCTGAAGAGATATCATTATAAAATCTCACCTTACTACCCAAATAATGACTAACAAAGCCGAAGCTATTGAAAGAGGAAATCGTGTCAGATTTGTGCGCGAATCAATTTTAAAGATGAAGCGACCTGATTTCTGTGAAGGCTCCAGTTTAAATGAAAATACAATCAAAGGCTGGGAGCTAGCCAAACACGGGGGTTTAACCGAAAAAGGGGCCAAAAAGCTAGTTATTCATCTAACCAACCTTGGCATTCACTGCAATATAAATTGGTTATTGTACGGTATTGGAAATCAACCCCAAAAGCTAAATGGCTTTATTAGCTTAGAAGGTTTTGAGCAACTTAGAAACGAGCAAGATCAGATAGCAGAAGAACTCTTAGTGTTTAGAAGGCAAGGTAATACATTAGACACCATAATTAACGATGATACCATGCTACCTTTCTACCAGTATAATGACTATGTCGCGGGCATACGTGAAGATATAGTTAATTGCATTAATCTAGATTGCATTATCATTGATGAACAAAACCAACTCCATGTCAAGCTATTGAAAAAGGGCAACCTAAAAGGACACTACCATCTTTTGGGACATAATATTAATAGCTCAAAGATTAGCACAAGCAACCTTTTCAATACTAAAATTATAGTTGCTGCCCCCATTATTTGGACCAGAAGATGTCGCATCAAAATTTGATTTTATCCCAATGTATATCGCTATTAATTTTGCCACTTGTAATAGAATAATAAATATTATCATCAAGGCGTTTAGATGAGTGCAGATAATTTTGCCATGCATCAGGGGCAGCCTCTGCATCTGTTTTTGTCAAAAAATAGGGGAATGCCTTATACTCTTTCAGCACAGCCTGCAAACTCCTATCTGCGTCAAACCCTTCCGCAATATCAGCGTACTCATCTATTTGCTTCTTGTCGCAAATTAATAACCAATGAAAATCTTTCTCTGTATTAATAAAGAGATAACTACCACGATCATCCAAAAGATAATATTCACACGCGTTACAAGAACTTTTCATTTCTTCCCATAGCTCTTGATTGGCTAAAAGCTGAATTCACATATTTTATTAGACTGCTTGTAGTATCCTTAAAAAATTCATGCTGCATCTTATTAATAACTGCACTTATTTTCTCAGACAGGCCCTCACCCTCTTTTTTAAGGAAATAATCGATTATACCATCATTGAATGCCTTTACGGCAGTGTCTAAACTGCTATACTCTGTCAGCATAATTTTTTTACAAGGTAAATGCTGCACCTGCTTACAGAACTCAACTCCTGTCATTTGAGGCATTGAATAGTCAACTACCAAAACACTCGGAATCTTGTGGCGATTCTTATCAAAGAGACTTGCAAATAAATTTTCAAAATCGACCACATAACTCGTATTCCCCGCATCCTCACTAGGGCCATGCTTGATTATATCACTAAACAAATCTGTATGTGATGAGCTCAATAAATCCAATGCTTCATCAACATCAGTCATATAGGCTCTGTTTATATTACCAAATTCAAGCTGAAAAGCTCGTAAAAGCAATTTATTATCATCGAGGAACATAACCATCGTAGGGTGAAATAAGGGTAATTGCATAGCCAACATTTACATAAATATTTTATGTAAACATTCTATATGATTAATTCAGGCTAGTCGAATAATAAAATCCCTTGCATGAATCAATAGAAGCTAATGCGAAAAGTCTAATATTATGGCAATATTCATAACAATAAAATGAAAATTATTATCACATATAAAATGCACAAAACTTAGAATATCTTATGGGAAACTAAATTATTAGCGAGGAGAAAATGAAGTACAACCATCTAGGCCATGCGGGCATTAAAGTAAGTGAACTCTCTTTGGGTTCTTTTATTACCTTTGGCAAGCAATTAGAACTTAAAAAATCGAAGTATTTAATGGAGCTTGCCTTCGATAAAGGTGTAATTTTTTTTGATAATGCTGAAGTTTATGCCAATGGCGAAGCAGAAATAATTATGGGTAAAATTCTAAAACCACTACCCAGGAATAAAGTGGTTGTCTCCACAAAAATATTTTTTGGCGGTGATGGACCAAATGATCAAGGAACCTCTCGCAAGCACTTACTAGAAGGAACAAAAAATTCACTTAGACGATTAGATTTAGAATATGTAGACCTTTTATACTGTCATCGCTATGACCCGGAAACACCTATCGAAGAAACTGTACGCGCAATGGATTATCTGGTGCGTGGTGGGTATGCGCTTTATTGGGGGACCTCTGAATGGACTGCCAATCAACTGAAGAAAGCGATTAAGGTAGCAAAAGAATTAAATTGCATTCCGCCAACAGTAGAGCAACCGGAGCACAACCTTTTTCGCCGCAATCGTGCAGAGATAGAATTAACAGAACTTTGTGAACAAAATGGTATTGGGCTTACAACTTTTAGCCCATTAGCACATGGTGTGTTATCTGGAAAATACCACAGTGGCACTCCAAAAGACTCCAGGTTAGCACGAGAAGAATGGCTTAAACCTAAAAACTTAGGTGAGCAAATTACGAAAGCCAAAAAATTTGCTGAAATAGCTAATGAAATTGGTTGTAAGCCCTCACAATTAGCAATCGCTTACTGTCTTAAAAACCCTAGAGGGTGTCGTCAAATTAATTTCATCCATGGATTAAGCTATTAGAACGTATATAATTCGTGGTGTTGAGAGC
>JANQHY010000195.1 GCA_028282395.1 Gammaproteobacteria bacterium | reverse complement strand
GTTCACATCTACGACATCATTCGCAACAGAGAGCTTCTTCTACAAAATCTGAGCATCTTTATGCTCAATGCTATTTTAACCTCGTCCTTTATTGCCATTCCTATTGCCATCACCCGTATTGTTAATTTCTCCATTGAGTATCATGGCCTTATCTACCTCGCAGCGCTGATGCCGGCCTTTCTCTTTATGATTCCTTTTGTCATTATTGCCGAGAAAAAGCAGCGTATAAAACAGATTTATTTATTAGCGATTTTTACAATTCTGATGACACAGATACTGCTACTGATATGGGAACACTCCTACCTTTTCATGTCTATTTCACTGTTCTGTTTCTTTACCGCACTTATTGTCCTCGAAGCCCTGATTCCATCACTGATCTCCAAAATTGCCCCAGCCGGCTGTAAAGGCACTGCTCTTGGCGTCTACTCCACTGCCCAATTCTTTGGTATGTTCATTGGCGGTACCATTGGCGGCACTTTTCTGCACTTTCATGACATTACCGGTGTTTTCCTGTTCAGCGCCATCCTCTCAGCACTCTGGCTACTCATCTCCTTTGCCATGAAAGAGCCACGTTATGTCAGTAGCTATATCATGCATATCGGCCCGATGCACAAATCAGATGCTATCCGCCTGCAGACACAGCTGCGCTCAGCTCCCGGGGTGATTGAGGCAGTTGTTGACTATCAATCCGAGGTTGCCTACTTGAAGATTGATCGTAAAATTGTTAAATTTGAGGATCTGCAATCTATTACAGTATCAATACATCGTTAAATCAAAAAGTAAACTATGAGAGGAAAAAAATATGGCTAGTAGAGGTATTAACAAAGTGATTCTGATTGGCAACCTGGGCGCCGACCCTGAAGTCCGTTATCTGCCAAGCGGCAAAGCAGTGACATCGCTTAGCTTAGCTACCAGTGAAAGTTGGAAAGATCGACAAAGCGGCGAGATGCAGGAGCGCACTGAGTGGCACCGTATCTCTCTATTTGACCGCCTGGCTGAAATTGCCGGCCAATATTTGAAGAAAGGCTCCAAAGTCTATGTTGAAGGCCGTCTACAGACGCGTAAATGGCAAGACCGTGACGGTAACGATCGCTATACCACCGAAGTCATTGCCAATACTATGCAAATGCTCGATAGCCGTGGCGGCGGCATGCCTGCAGGGGACGGTAGAGAACCCTATGCTGAAGCACCGCGCCAACCTGCTGCACCACCGCAACAACAACCTGCAGCTGCAATGGCAACTGACGGCGGCTTTGATGACGACATCCCATTTTAACAAAATGGGCGCCTGCATTGCTTTCTAGCTTTCTGCGCAGTGTTGAAAACAAAAATAGTCGTTCCACGCTCACATCATGCTCTCGCGGCTTGTCCGCGGGGCGACAGGACAGATTGAATGTAGGAAACAGCGGGGGAGGTTATGTATAGGACAACAGTTAGTTAATTTCTACCAGCACGGATTAAGCCACCTAACCCGGCATCATCAAGTGCTGCAGTCA
Organism: Gammaproteobacteria bacterium; assembly: GCA_028282395.1. The sequence continues at coordinate 8,355 of JANQHY010000195.1, read as the reverse complement.
AATACTGGCGAATCGCGCCACCGGCCGGCATTGCCAACACATCTTTTAGTAGCGCCTTAGCATGACTCATCTTAAAGTTACGAATTACCCATTTAATTCGCGGTAAGGACGAGGCGCTCATACTCAACGTATCAAACCCCATCGCTAATAGCAGTACAACCGATACAGGATCACCCGCCATTTCACCACAAATACTAATCGGCTTTCCTTCACTGTGCGCGCTCTTTACGGCCTCCTGCAGCAGATAAAGGACTGCCGGATGGAGAGAGTCATACAGGGATGCAACACGAGAGTTATTACGATCGACCGCCAAAGCATATTGTGTTAAATCATTACTCCCGACAGAGAGAAAATCAACCCGTTTTGCTAATGCACGTGCCTGATAAACTGCTGACGGAATTTCCACCATAATTCCAATTTTAGGTCTAGTCACACTATCATTTTCTTGGCTCGCATCTTTGCAAACCTGCTCAATAAGATCGATTGCTTGTTCGACTTGAGCAACATCTCCAACCATTGGCAGCATCACCTGCAAATTATTATAACCAGTGCTAGCACGCACCATTGCACGAATCTGACTACGAAAAATCTCTGGATGATCAAGGAGTATTCTAATACCGCGCCAGCCAAGAAAAGGGTTTTCATCATCAATAGGAAAATAGGGCAACTGTTTATCACCGCCAACATCGAGTACACGCATGGTGACTGGTAACGGTGCGAAAGCACTTAATAGCTGTTTATAAATAATTCGCTGCTCATCAATGGTGGGAAAACTATCACGCACCATAAATGGCACTTCCGTACGGAAAAGTCCAACGCCTTCAGCACCAACTGTTAAACAGCGACTGACATCAGCCATCAATCCAGTATTCACATGCAGTGAAATACGATAGTGATCTTGAGTTTCTGCTGGTTGCTGACGCAACTCCTCTAATTCTTGATTAAGTTCTTGCTCCTGAATCTCAAGTTTTTTGTACTCTTTTAGTAAAGATTTTTTTGGTGCAACATAAACTTCATGACAGTAACCATCAACAATTACCGGACGATCTTCTAACTGCGAAACCGGTAGATCCTGTACACCCATCACCATCGGAATACCTAAAGCACGCGCTAAAATAGCAACATGTGAGTTAGCTGAACCACGCATTGAAACCACTGCACAGAGTTGCCCCGAAGGCACCTCAGCAAGATCAGATGCACTCACCTCTTCACCAACTAAAATAGTTTTTCTTGGGTAATCAACCTTCTCCTGACTCTCTCCCTGCAGGTGACAGAGAATACGGCGGCCTAAATCTTCAAGATCATTTGCACGCTCACGCAAATACTCATTTTCCATTCCACGAAATTTAAGGATATGCTGTTTGATGGTACGCTTTAACGCACCTTGCGCCCATATACCGGACTGAATTGTTTGCTCAATATCATTAATCAAGGTATGACTATCAAGTAACTTGAGATAAGCATCAAACAATGCCTTTTCTGCGGTGGGTAAACTTGGCCCTAAGCGTTCAGCCAGTACGCGCATTTCATCACGCGCCATTCGCAATGCTTCACGAAATTGCGTTAACTCCGTCTCAACCTCTTCTGGCTCAATTTTACGATCAGGGACTGCGTCAAGATCTGCCGGCGGAAAAACTACCACTGCATGACCAATACCAACGCCTGGAACACTGGTTAGCCCTTTTAATAACGCACCTTCTCGACTACGTTGAACACTAAACAGTTTATTAATCTTCCCAGAGGCTTCTGCTTGGGCAATGACACCAGCTAACTGTGAGGAGATGGTAATAAGAAATGCCTCAATTGATTCGTCAAAACTTGCTTTCTCCTCCTGACGCACCACTAATACTCCTACCATGCGTTGCTGTTGTTGGATTGGCACACCAAGATAACCATGATCGCGTTCAATACCATCAACTAATATTGGGGTATAACGTTCATGCTGACGTGCATCCTGTAAATTAATCGGTTCACCACGCTCAACAACTAAACTAACAATTCCTTTTTCTAATGGAATGGTGGCGCGATCTACTAATTTTTCATAGGGGCCAACTGCAGCACTCAAGGTAAAGCAGCGCCGCTGATGATCAATCAGATAAATGGTACACGATGAAACTTTAATTGCGTCACTAATACGGGCAACAATAATCTTCAGCGCCTCCTGCAAATTTTCAGCACTGTTTACCTCTTCAATAATCCTACGCAGTATCTCTAACATCGTATTAATCTATTTACATTTTTCTCTTACTCAGCAACCTTTACATGATGCGGGTTATCGATCACTATAGCAACCATGATTGTTAAATATATTGGCACAATATAAGTAACCCTATCCAGCTTAACGTTGAGGTATGATGTGGCTATATATTCCCGCACCGAACAAGCCGACACAACAAATAATCATTTCCCAGATAAGTGATACCGTTATACCGGCGTCTCTTTCCGGGTCAATAAAAATGGTGCGAACTGCTCTAGTACCTGATGGTAAAGCTCATACTTGAACTCCACCACCTCTTCAAGGGGCTGCCAATAATCGACCCAACGAAAGGCTGAAAACTCTGGGGAATCAGTGACATTGAGTTTAATATCACTGTTAGATGCAAGCATTTTGACGAGAAACCAGCGCTGTTTCTGGCCAATATAGGAACGGTTACGTACATAACGACGTGTGACTCCAGGGGGGAAACGGTAGGATAACCACTCTTTGGTCTCAGCCAATCGCATAATCTTGCCGGGCTTGAGCCCTAACTCTTCGTAAAGTTCGCGATAGAGTGCTTGCTCAGCAGATTCACCTGATAGCAGCCCACCTTGTGGAAACTGCCACCCACCCGTACTATCTGACCGTTTGGCTAACAACAGCTTACGTTGCCGATTTACGACAATCACCCCTACACCTGCTCGATAGTCAGTCAAATTTGCCACGGCTGGTTACTCCTTAGCCTGTCAATACACTGATGTTACTATAAAAAAAAGCCTCCCTTGCAAACTGTATGTACCATATTTAAAAGGGCAAGCAGGAAATAAGTGTAGTTCATTTTTACTACTCTGCTTGCCAACTGGTCATCTCTAATAAGCAAGAAATTGAACTTATTATCAAATAATTAGTCTAAATTTAAACAAAATATTACCCTTTTTTCAATAACCAATTGTCACCAATTTATATTATTACTTAAAATTCAATGCTGTAGCTAAAATAGGCCATTGGTGCTAAAATTATATAAGGATCAGGCTGTAATATTAAATAAACTTGAGGTGTAAATAGAAATGGCCAAAAAAATGCGTAAAAAACCATCAAAAAAAACACCAACCTGGCTAGACCCTTTTGCTGAAGAAGAGGAGGAGGGTGGCGAATCTGGTAGTTCATCAGGCGGCTCATGGGCCCGGGATGAGAGGTCGCAAAACCAACTTACCTGGAAAGAGTTGATCGAGGAAGATGAGGACGATGGTGGTGAATCCGGTAGTTCTGGTTGGTTAATCGATGAAGAGAGCTTATCTGAAATGATTCTTGGCACTATTGCCGAAGATATCAGCAAACAGCATGACTTTACTCAGGAACAGAGCTTTATTAAAGATTCACCTGGTGGTGACGGGCCTGGTCTTTCAATTGAGAAACACCCTCTCGTTAGTTTTAACGGTGTTGATGGCCCTCCGATAGAGAGAATACAATCGATGACTGAGGATGAAAGAAATACCAATGAGTTCAGTAATGAATATCAATATCGCAATCAAGCCAGATTATCAAAACGGCTCTCTGCCAGTTCAGCCCCAACACTTACCCGTTCACGTTAAATTGGTGTAATATAGAGTTAAACCAGGCAGGTAAATCATGATATCATTAGCGGACAGTATTCTCTTTGAAGATGACGCTATAGTCGAACAGTTGCTACAACGTGATAGCAGCGATCTTAATACCATCGATAAATATGGTTACACACCACTGATTGAGGCCATCATTAAAGAGAGCCTTAGTAAAGTTACTATTCTTCTTAATGCCGGCGCCGATGTTAATTTTAAAGATTTGACTAACCGCTCACCACTACATTGGGCAGCGGAATATAATCAACGCAAAATTGTTAAAAAACTTCTCGATCACGGCGCAGATGCTAATAGTTTTAGCCGTGATTCACAACCAGTATTAGTTATGCCGATGCTGCATGGTGATCGCGCAATGGTAAACCTACTCTGCCGTCACGGTGCTGAAATAAAATTTGCCGAAGATTTTATTCAAACAAAAATTCTTGGCCATCTATTCTCTCTGCGCGGCTACGTTGATATTGTTACCCCAAAAAATAGCATTATCGAAATGATCTATGAAGGTTTCTATTTAGATATTATTGTACCAATGGTACGCACGTCACTTGAACATTACCTACATCACTATCAAGGTCGCACAGTTCGTCGATACCAGCGCGAGATGAGAATGATGATCACTGCCTTACGCAACGCCTCAATGCTAATGCGTTTTCAAGACTATCGCATCGATCTAAAACCATACCGCCCAACAATCCGCAAGCAGCTACAGAGTGACCCACTAATGCTACCGATTGCCTCACAAGGACATGGTATTATGGTTATACGCCATGGTGAATGGGTCGCGCGTTGCGACCGTGGTCAATTTGGTCGTGAAAATGGTACCGCTATCGTTTACCGTATTAAAAGCTCTGAATGGTACGACCCTGATTTTTATAGCCACTTGCTCTATGATCAAGTACCGCGTGACTATCTTGACAATCTTTTTCTCGACCCCAATCGCCTCCAGCCATTCTGTGTTCTGCCACTGCCACCCCAAGAAAGCGGCAACTGCACTTGGGCAAATATAAGTGGCGGTGTTGTTACAACACTATTCCTACTAAAACTGATTGGCGAGAAAAATCCCTCTCATAATTTAGCGCCACTGAAACAGGAGATACTGGCACTATTTGACGAATGGCAACGTTGGGAGAAGGATCGGGCGCTCTACTACTATATCAACCGCTTTGAAAAAATGGATCAGGCACGTCAACGCTGCTACGCAGCTGTAATGACAGCGGTGTTTGTCCAGCAGTGTCACTATAATCAGGAAAAAGATCTACCTTATGTGAAACGCATGCTACCAATTATTATGCGCAAACCGTTTCGCTATATTGTTAAAGCCTATATCGAAACATTGAAAACAGAAAATTACCCTGGCCTGATTCGTAAAATCCGCGAGTATTGTGACGACTTTGGTTTTTTAGTTTAAAAAATAAGATAACATTAACATCACGTCAACGAACTCATACTGAAACTTTTTATGCGCTTATTAAACTTACTGAATAAAATAAGCATTGCAATCGTGATGCCAATACCGAAACCTATTCTTAATCCAACCGCTCCACCATGCAGGTAAAAGCCAATGATATAGCTTAGCGGCAATGAGATTAGCCACAAACACAAAACACCGATAATCATGGGCACTTTCGAGTCCTGCATTCCTCTCAATCCACCAGAGAAGATATCTCTACTGCCATCAATCATTAACATAATGCAAGAAATATATAAAAACAGCGTAGCCAGATGCACTAAATGGTGATTAGCAATGTGATGCGCATCGACATAAAACCCTATTAAAATTTTTGCTCCAAAAAGTATAAGTAACAGCACCACAATAGAAATTATTGCTAAAATAGTAGCTGCGGCAACAATATACTGCTTAACAAGGCGATAATCTCTCTTGCCATACGCCATACTCACTAATACCGCTACAGCTTGCGAAAGGCCGAGAGAAACCATCACCCAGAGCATGACATATTGTGAAACGATCTGTGATGCTGCCAAAGCAACAACACCAAAATGGCCAGTTAAATAGATCATGGCTGAACGCGCCGCTAGTTCACCACCAAACTGTAAACCGATCGGTAAACCAATTAGCAGCATTTTTCGACACAGCTGCCAACTTGGCGCGATATTTTTCGAAAACTGTATTCCATATTGGCGAAAAACAGGATTAACACCGAGATAGATAACCAATGCAACAGCAAATAGACTTTGTACTATTAAAGAGGAGCACATAATACCGGCCAACCCGATACTTGGCACACCCCATTTACCTAATATCAATGCATAAGATAATAGAACCGTGATTGGCAACCGTATCAAAGAGATAATCATAGAAAACCGTGGCCGGCCAATACCAGTATGAAATTGGATAATTACCGTGATCACTAGCATAGGCAACATCGCTAATCCACCATAGTGAAAATAGGGAACTGTTAATGCAACCAGTTGTGGCTGCTGACCAAAAAATAGTAGTACTTTATCAACATTCCATAGTAACAACCCAGAAGGTATTGATAACAGCAGTGACAGCCAAAAACCATTTTTAACAAAAACTGCAATTCCGGTTAAATCACTATTCTGGCCTTTATGATGACCAATCAAAATACCGACGGAATAAAGCGCGGTCGCCACAATAGTTACGACGGTAAAATAGGTTATGGTGGCCAGCGCCCCTGCAGCCAGGGGTGGTTTACCTAGACGAGCAACCATCAGCATTTCAATAAAACTTGCCACCATGCCAACGAGACCTGAGATACTGATCGGCAATGCAAATGCTATAACAGCATAAAGATTATGAAAAAAACTGTTTTTTGTGTTTTCTACGGTACTCACGACACTATCAAAATAAGTCAAATTATCGCCACATTACGCTATCAATCTCTTTTAGTCAATTGATCAATCTATACAGCACTCTCTTCTGCTTGTGGGACCACCCTAACCGTTGCCCCGCGCCATCCCTGTAATCTTCCCACTCACCCCTGCCGTCTTCCCGCGGCTTGTCCGTCGGATCCAAAAAGCCTCTCATCGGCATCGATCTAAACGGCCGAAGACAAAATTCTAGGAGAAAAAATTTTGCCGTCCGACAATCATCGCAGGAAGGAGCAGGAAATAACGCCTGCTAAAGTGGAAGTAGTACTGATTTGCCTAACAAACGATGAAGAAGATTACTATTGGTTTCTAGATCCCACGCACAAGCCGCGCGATGACAAAGCAAGGAAAAAAATGGTTTACTGCTCTACTAATGGCTGCTCGATGATATCGAGTATATACTCATTATTATAGAGAGAAAAAATTATCTCATTAACGTAAAAGTCCTCAAAATCACTCAAATCAATTGGCCAACCAGCGTATTGATTACCCATCGCATCAAATACCCAAGCAAAAATACTATTGTACTCTTTTGGTGTCTGGCTTTTTAGAACGCCAAGTATTGCTTGTGTGCCATCAGAATAATTAGCATAGGATTGAACAATAGGTGAACCTGTGGCGATTTCCTGTGGAACTGAATCGCTCCCTTCCATTAATTTAGTCCATACTTTTTTACCATCAGGCGGTAATAGTAATGTTGCATAATAACTTGGATTGTTATTCATATCACACCTCTTTTATTGATTAAAAAAAATTATTTAATCCACGCAGGAATAGCTAGTTAAAGAAAACTGCGAGGAGAATTAAACAAGAAGAATTTAATGATACGTTACTGTGTTTTTTTAAACAAGCATTTTAACAGAAAAAGTAAGAAATATTTTTACTGCTCTGCGGCTTCTTTTAAACGCCGCAACAATTGGCGTGGCCGTTCATCAATTAAGATACGCTGACGGTCGACCGGTGTTAAAAACTCTTCATCAAATGCATGATCAAGAAATTTTATTAAGTGGTCATAATAGTTGGAGCTATTCAAGATGCCACAAGGTTGGTGATGATAACCAATCTGCGCACATGTTACCATCTCAAAAAACTCATCTAGAGATCCAATACCGCCTGGGAGTAGAACACAACTCTGTGCCAATCTTGCCATTAATACTTTGCGTTCATGCAGCGACTCAACAAGATGAAATTCAGTTACCTCTTCATGGGGCGACTCCATCTTAAGTAGGGACTCGGGCATAACTCCAATTACTTCGCCTCCAAGCGCTAACATACTGTCAGCGATCACTCCCATTAAACCGCGTTTAGCACCCCCATAGACCAAACCGATCTTCTCATTAATCATCGCCTGAGCAAAACGCTCTGCCATTCTCCCATAAATAGGATTATTCCCTGCGTGAGCACCGCAAAAAACTGCAATGTTTTCGATTTTAATTCTTGCCAACGCTACCAACCCTTTTACCACATCGACAAATAGCCGTATAATTAACCATAACAGATCGCTTTCCAGTTGCAAATCACCGTTTGCTAACAATATTAACATTTGCTGCATTTACCTATCGCAAATAAGTTGCTGTCGCTCTATACTTAACAACTAACGTAACCAACGAGATCGAGTAAATGAGCGCCACCCTCTATATTGTTGCTACCCCTATCGGCAACCTTGAAGATTTGTCGCCACGTGCTATA
>JANQHY010000184.1 GCA_028282395.1 Gammaproteobacteria bacterium | reverse complement strand
AACGCAAGCCTTTTGCTGTAGCGAGATTATCTAATAGTGCTATATCCTCTTTATTAAGGTTAACGCTTTCAGCAGCAATATTGGCTAACAGATGCTTAGTTTTGGTAGTGCCTGGAATAGGGACCACCCCCGGCTTACTAAACAACCAAGCAAGCGCTAACTGTGCCGCACTACAGCGCTTTTTCTCTGCCAGCTGCTGAACCTGTTGTACGATGGTAAGATTATGGCGCAAGTTCTCTTCCTGAAATCGCGGCATATTGCGACGAAAATCATCTTCACTCTGCTGCAATGCACTATGTTCTATTTCGCCTGTTAGTAGCGCACGTGACAACGGACTGTAGGCAACTAAAATAATACCGAGCTTCCTACACGTATCAAGAACCCTATTTTTTTCTATCACCCGTGTTAAAAGTGAGTACTCTGTCTGTACCGAAGCTAACTGATGTTTACCATTAGTATAATCCAATAAAGCTTTATTCGCTGCGATGATTGTCTCTGAACTCACTTCAGAAAGCCCAACAGCTTTGATTTTACCTGCGTCTAATAGCTCCGCCATCGCCCGCATTGCCTCAGCAATTTTGGCACCATGATCAACAACACGATGAATATAATATAGGTCAATATAACCAACATCACTACCTAACCGTTGCAGACTAGCGTCGCAAGCACTTTTGACATAATCATACGAGTTATCAATTTTACGCTGAGTTCTATCGTTTTCATCACTATCACGAACGACACCACACTTTGTTGCAATAATAATATCCTCACGATAAACCGTACTATTCTTAAGTGCTGTGACTGCGCGACCAAGCAACTGCTCATTATGGCCAAAACCATACATATCAGCCGTATCAAAGAAATTAATACCAGAATTATAAGCGGTGCCAATAAGTTTAATACTCTGTTGATCAGGAACCGGTTTACCATAAAACTCCGACATCGCCATACAACCCAGCCCCTGTTTTGAAAATATCTTATTACTATTCGCCAGCTTTATCATGTGATACTCCCCTATTATTAATATATTCATATAGTTAACGACCTAAAGGTCAATAAAGCTACTGCTTCATTGACGCTAGCCACTAAGTCCGCTAATATTACAGACACTAAAAAGCAGAATATATAAGTAAAATATACGCGTTTTTCACCCAGAAATAAGAAACTATTGATACCATGCACAATCTTGATAACCACTTTTACATTAAATCTCACCAACAGATTGATGAACTTGTTGCGCCGCTAAAAAAAACGCTCGCGCTAAAAAGTTTTGTTTATCAGAAGAGTTTCCGTGATGGCAGCACAATACGGTTGGGCAACCAACCACAATGGTTTAAATACTACTACTCACAACAGCTGTATCAATATAGTCTATTTGAGCATCACCCGGTTAAAAGCCCAAGTGGTTATGTCGTATGGCAACAGATGAGTCATCATGATAAAGTCCTCAATGCCGCGCGTGATTTTGATATCGGCCACGGCATGACTTTTAGTTTTCCCAATCATGACTACAACGAACACTACTTTTTTGGACTGGCTAATCATCAAGAGCGCATGATGTCGCATTGGCTAAGAAATATTGACCTGTTCCATCACTTTGTTAATTTCTTTCATAGCCGTGGAAAAAAATTACTTGACGAAGCAGCGAACCATCAATTATCTATAGAGATACCTAGTCGTGCTGTACTACCACACCAGGAAAGTGCCTGGATAGAATTTACCAACCCTATTGACCGTGAACAGTTCTTCTCTGATACACCCATTGACAAATTTAACATCAGCGCTGACAGCCATCTGTCAAAACGTGAATTAGCCTGTGCACGACTACTTTTACAGGGCAATCGCGCAAAAACAATTGCTGACCAGCTCCATATCTCACCACGCACCGCTGAAGGACATCTTGCTAAACTGAAAAGTAAATTAAATTGCACTAACCAATCACAACTATTCAAAAAACTTGTCGAAATCGGTTTGACAGTTTAGCCAATCTATTTTTTTGCTAAGATTTTGCATAGAAGCCAATACGCTCTAACACTCCTTCAAAGATCTCGATATTACCGCAGTCAATATGCAAACGACAGTGTTGTTCATTAAACTCAACTGCCACATGACAGCCGAGATAGTCACCAAGCTCATTAGCCAAGATTTCAATATCAGGGTCACCACGCTCTTTCTCCTTTGGTGAGAAATGGCTTGCCTTGATCTCTCGCTCTAGCCGCCGCACACTCCAACCCCGTGCAGCACAATGCTCGGCCCAGCGCTCCTGCTCCTCTGATGGCAAAGCAGCAAGGGCACGACCATGCCCTTCAGATAGCTTGCCGTCGATTAATAATTGTTGCACGCGCTTATTACATTTTAATAGTCTCAACACATTGGTAATTTTTACGCGTGATTTACCAACAATCGCTGCCATCTCATCATGGCGATAATTGAACTCAAGAATCATCCGCCGATAAGCCTGTGCTTCTTCAATCGGATTCAAGTCAACACGGTTAATATTCTCAATGGTACTAACTGCCGCTGCCTGTTCATCATTATAGTTACTAACTAGGCACGACAGCTCGTGTAGCCCAGCCAGCTGTGCTGCACGCCAACGCCGCTCGCCGGCAATAATCTCATAATTCTCACCACTTATCGGCCGCACGACAATCGGTTGAATCAATCCAGAAGAGCGAATCGATTGCGCCAACTCTTGCAACTCCTCTTCAGCGAAATGGCGCCGCGGCTGATAACGGCCTCGCTGTAACCGATCAACAGGAATCTCTTTTAATTGTGGCTTGGCTTTTGTCATACTATCCCCAATCTCTTTGTTATAAAATCTGTTTCAGACTATCATAACTATGAAAAAATATGAATACATCTATCACCTTGCAAATTAGTAGATTTTCCCTAATTGACAGAGACGATGGCGGGCGGTAGGATAATCCCATTAATCAATAAAATTTTAATAATAAGTATGTATAGTCCATCAAATAAATCCATAGATCCGGCTAAGCTTATAAGAGCTAAGCTCGAAAAAGCACACGACTTGATGCTGCAATCAGAAGAGTATAAAAAATATTACTCGAAATATGAGAATTTATTAAAGCTATCATGGGCATTTAAGCGACACCTACAAAGTCATGTAGAGAAACAATCTGATGATAAAGAACGCGAAGCGATAATTGAAAATCTTATTTTTGACATGCAACCTTTTTTTAAAAAGCTACAACAGTTTTACGAGGAGGTTGAGGATAACGCTATTGGTTATTATTTGCGCTGTCTTGATGAGTACTTTAACTACTTTGACAGGGATAACCTTGTTAGCTTGAATCATCCTGAGAATAGAATAGAGCATTTAATGCGATCAAGGCAAGATGACATCTATGATACACGCCTCTATATATGTTTA
>JANQHY010000311.1 GCA_028282395.1 Gammaproteobacteria bacterium | reverse complement strand
AGCAAAAGCTTTTTGAGTCACAAATCGGGTTTGCGGCATCGGGCCATCGACTGCATCCACCAATAATAATACTGAGTCGACCATCGACATAATGCGTTCGACTTCGCCGCCAAAGTCAGCGTGACCTGGGGTATCGACAATATTAATGTGATAACCGTTCCACTCGATGGCAGTATTTTTGGCCAGGATAGTGATGCCGCGTTCTTTTTCCAGATCATTAGAATCCATAACCCGTTCTTGCGTTTCACCACGAGATGATAATGTGCCTGACTGTTGTAGTAGCTTATCAACCAAAGTTGTTTTGCCGTGGTCGACGTGCGCAATAATGGCAATATTACGAAGCTTATCTATCATGAGTGATGCCTTAATTTGGATATTTTGTCATGTTGTGGCGATTATCGTCGTAATACGGTGAAATATCCACATTATACAGTGGCGGCTACGCTCTGCGCGGCTTATCAATAGAAACCAAGAGATCATTAATATTAGGACACGCCTTAGGTATGACATAAATAATACTAATAATACACCTTTCATTATGTAATAACTTTTCTTTAAATTAAAATTTGCTGGAAAAGCATTAAAATTTGGACCATAACTACAAAAATTCGTGTGTCTGAGAGGTGGGTCAGGCGAGAATACACACTTTGGTTTTAGGGAAGAAGCCATGTTCACAGATTAGTCAGGTTGTCAATGTGTGGAGGGCTTGTTATGAAATTTAAATTAAAACCAAGTGAAGAAGAAATTGAGCTGCAGGAAAGTTTGCATGCGAATTTTTTGGTCTCACTCTATGAAAGGCTAGAGTCTAGCCGTGACTTTGATGCAGTGATAAAGGTTATTGAACGTGATGCGCGTACTAAGCCTGTTGCAGAACAACGCTGGTTTCGTAGAGATTCAGTAGCACAATGTTCTGATAGGGATGAAATGAGTTCTGCTCTGTCACGAACCATGGTGCAGATTAAAGATTGTGTTGTCAAATTAAAACGGTCCAAGGAAGGGGATAGGTATTTTTTCGAGTGCACCGTACAAGACCTTTTAATTTGGGATATTTATGAAAACGAAAGGTTTTCAGGTCGCCTTTTTGCTAATGATACACAAGCATCATGTATGATGCTCTCTCTAGCGAGTATTATAGAAGCCGTTTTTGCTCGTATTGCCTCATCAAGCGAGGATTTTCCCAGTAAAGAAAACGTTGATAAAGTTTTAGACGCTATCTCAGGTTCTCTTAATGAAATAAAAGACACAGTCCTGGAGAGACAGGCACAGCTCAAGCAGGTTATTGATTTGATAAGCGCAACTATTATTCCTGAGTTAAGAGATTACGTTGAGGTCAGATATGGCAACGCTAGTTTTAATGAAGCCATTGAGAAGGTTACCGACAGGTTTAGTAGTGTAGCAAACCAATTGTTAATTGAGTTGGCTTCAGTTTCGCAGATACGTCATCGTGATGCAGGCTCTGCAGTTGTTTATTACCGTGAGGCAGGTGAGAGGTTGGTCAGTCGGGCTGGATCACTGGGTGAGATAAGCGCTGCTACAAGCGCTGCTATTACTTTACCCATATGTGTCCAACCGTCATTGCCAGTGAGAATGTTCGAAGATGCATTTGGTCCCAGGAAATTTTCTCGTAAGCCAACGAAGGGTTTTGTGTTAAAGGCGCTACAAGAAAATGCTTTGTCTGACTATATTTTTAGAGATTTACGCCAAGAGATATTGGTCAATAGGGGGTTGGAAGGGCCTGAATTAACTAATGAGATCGATAGGCAGTCTAAAGCTTTTTGGGGTGGTAGAGGAAAACATCAAGGTTCACAGCCTCATCGTAAAATTGTGGATGAGAAAAAGTCTATTGAACTGTATAAATTAATACGCGCTATCTATAAAAATTTATTCGCTATCAGGCAAGTAACACGTGATTTAGGCGTGGTTTGGTGGACGAGCGAAATTGATAGCCTGAACAAAAGTGTACGGCAACTTAAAGAAGCATACGCTAGAGCAAAAGGGTTGAGCGCTCAGGTATTGTTAACGAGACAGTTGAAAGGTTCGGAATTTATTTCAGCTTTTGGCGTCAGGTGGAGAGACCTGATAGCAGCGTTAAACTCAGTTGATTTGCCCATGCTGGAGAGTGCTACACAAAATATTAGAAATGTCGATATATCCGTGGCTTTTCACCTCAAGCGATTTCGTCAGACCTGTAATGAATTGTCTGTTATTTTAGGCAGGGAGGTTGAACTGCTTCCAGATGAAAATAATGATGAAAATGCTGATGACTGGGTGCGTATGTTAACGGCCGCTTTGCAAGACACAGTTAGCACGGAGCTAAAAAGACAACTTATAGAGCAGTGGAAAACGGTCTTTAAGGTGCAGCGTGACTCATTAACGGCCAGTGACTATTTTGAACAGTATATAGACGGTTCTTTTGAACCTGAGCGGGCAAAAATCATTAAAGATGCTATAGGAGGGGTCTTAAACGCTATTAGAGTCAGTAAAGGGCGAATGCCTGATGAGATTGCAGATAGTCAACCACCAATGACAGATAAGGCAGTGCAAATCCCGGAAATGAGCACAGTGATTGATGATGCGCACAGACCATCAGCGGATCAGTCAGATGATGGCTGTGCATTAAGTGCAGCAACGCCAGCCTTATCGATAGTAAGCACTCAAGACACTATCCCTGAGGAAGAGGAGCCTATTAATGATGAACTTCAAGAGGAAACACCGGAGTTGATAGCCGCCAGGCTTGATAGTTTGTATGGCTATGTGGCGCAACGTCTTAACCGAGTGACTTTTGCTGTTCCTGAAGCGGCCAGTGGTATTAACCCGAAAGGTAGGCTTAAATTCATTCAGGCTGCTCATGCCTTCCAAACTGGACTAAGCGAACAAATTCAGCAATTGCAGAGGCGTTGTACATCATACAGCCAAAGAGCTTCATCCGATGATGAAGAAAACCTGGCTAGTCTCTCTGATGAAGTGCAAGCTTTGGAGCAATACGTTCATGCCGTGTTAGTGCCTTGTGAAGCAATGCCAAGTGCTTCATTAACACATTTAATTGCCTCAAAAGATAGAATTGAGAGGGCAAATAGAGTCTACATTGCCGCACAACCTTCCTTATCTAAGCGACAAAAAGCGTGGCGTATTGGTGGATTGGCTCTGGCCTTGAGTTTTGCTGCGCTTGCTGTCGCCGGCGGTGTGGCTTTATGTGTTCTCAGCGGTGGTGCAACTATCCCTGTCGCTGCCGGTGCTTGTATGGCGGCAATTGGCACAGGCGCTATTAGTAGCCTTTCATTAATGACATTTATGTGCAATCCGCTTAACAGTAAAACACAAAGGCAGGCGATGAGAAGTACTAAGAATGCATGTGTCTTCGCTGTCGCATATGAGAGAATAAATTTAGGGCGTGCCCCAGTACGAGAAGCAGTACCGATGTGCTGTTAATAGCGGTTGCACAGGTGTGTCGTAACCGCCTGGCTGCTAACGTTGCCTTCTGAACGTCCATGCTGCAGTATAACCATAAATCAATGCATAAATGAGGTAGGGGCGATGCTAGAATCATGGTGTCGTGATTATTATCAGCGTTGGTGTGTCGATCAGTTGGCGCTCAAGCTGGCGCCACGCTGGTCGCCGATGGTGATTACACTGGCCGGCGTGCTGTTGGGCCTGGCTGCTGCTATTACCACGGCATGGCATCTGACACTGTTGCCCGTTATCTTATTACTTGCTTCAGGCTACTGTGATACCTTAGATGGTACGTTAGCACGGTTGCGTAAAGTTTCCAGCCCTATCGGTAGTGTATGCGATATTGTGGCAGATCGTGTGGTCGAATTTGCTATGGTGTTGGGGTTGTTTTGGG
>JANQHY010000303.1 GCA_028282395.1 Gammaproteobacteria bacterium | reverse complement strand
ATATTGAAAAACTGAATAAAGTAGACGCTATAATTATTTCAGCTATGGCATATCGTAGCGAAATCGAGCAATTGCTGCGGACACAATATAAATATAAAGGTGTAATTGCTGTTTTAAGACATCGTTTGGAAATATCTATGGAGAAAAAATGAAATTAAAACCACAAAAACCATTATTTCGAAATGCGGAAAAAATATCAAATGTTGTTCGAAGAGATGTTCTAAAGATGGTTCACAGAGCTAATGCGTCGCATGTGGGTAGTTGCTTTTCAATAGTCGATACTCTGGCTGTTTTATATGGCGAGGTAATGAAGATTGATATTAATAACCCATCTGCATCAAATCGAGATAGATTTATTTTAAGTAAAGGACATGCTGCAGCAGCTCTTTATGCAACACTTGCTAATGTTGGTATAATACATAAAAGTGATTTGGATTTTTATGGGGAAGATATGTCGCCGTATATGACACATGCAAGTCATAAAATTCCTGGAGTAGAATTTTCATCGGGTTCACTCGGGCATGGACTGCCATTTGGTGTTGGCAAAGCATTAGTTGGAAAGAGAACTGGTCAAGCATGGAAAGTGTTTGTGCTATTAAGTGATGGTGAGCTTGATGAAGGCTCAAATTGGGAAGCATTTATGTTTGCAAGTCATCATAAAATAGATAATTTAATTGCTATCATTGATTATAATAAACTACAAAGTTTGACAACAATAAGCGAGACGATTGGAATTGAACCTATAGTCTCTAAAATTGAAGCGTTTGGTTGGTCCGTTAAAGAAACTGATGGTCACGATCATAATGCACTCAGAGAGTGTTTGGAATCTACACCATGGCATACAGGAAAGCCATCATTATTGCTTACTCACACAATAAAGGGTAAGGGTGTTAGCTTTATGGAAAATAAAGTTGAGTGGCATTATCGAAGTCCCAATGACAAATTATTAGAAATAGCATTAAATGAGATCGGAGGTGTTGATGCGTAATTCATTTATAGATGAGCTAGTTATATTAGCAGAACAGCACCCAAATATTGCTCTTGTTGTTGGAGATCTTGGGTATTCTGTTATTGAACCGTTTGCAGATCGTTATCCTGACCGTTTTATAAATGCCGGCGTTGCGGAGCAGAATATGACAGGACTCGCTGCAGGTATGGCATCAGAGGGTTATCATGTTTTCACTTACTCTATAGCAAACTTTCCTACATTTCGATGTGCCGAACAAATTCGAAATGATATTGATTATCAGAAGTTATCTGTTACTATAGTGGCCGTTGGAGGCGGTCTTGCCTATGGTGCGCTTGGTTATTCGCATCACGCTGTTCAAGATATGGCACTAATGCGTACTTTACCAAACACTTTAATTGCTGCTCCAGGCGATCCTATGGAAGTTCGTGCTTGTCTTCGTTATCTTATTGCAAATCCACAGCCTTCATACTTACGTTTAGGTAAGAATGGCGAGCCTAATTTTCATGCTGTTCCTCCTGATGTTAAGCCAGGAAGATGGTTAACACTGCGACCATCCTTAAATGGTCATAAAACGTTTTTAACAACAGGAGCAACCTTAACTGCGGCTATGGAATGGTCAAATGATCCATCATTAAAGGGTATTGGTGTGCACTCAATACCTTTGTGGGGCCTTCCTTTCAAATCTCTCCAAGCTGGCCAAGCATCTGCATACGACAATATTATTACAGTTGAGGATCACCTTCTTGATGGAGGTTTTGGTTCATGGATGATGGAGGCCTTAGTTGATACGGGTAAGTCTGTCGGCTTGCGTTCATATGGCTTGGATCCAGCTGTCTGTGGCCTAGTAGGCCGCCAGTCGACACTTAATCGTCTTGGCGGACTAGAAATTGAGAAAATTAAGCATGAAATAATTGGTGCTCAACGTTGACCGATCTATAGCGATTACGTTATTAAATCGCGCTTGGGCATTATTTGCCGGTCCAGCAACTCTTATGATTGTTGCTATAAAATTAACACCGGTGGAGCAAGGCTATTATTTTGCCTTCTCAAGTATACTTGGACTCCAAGTCTTTTTCGAACTTGGTTTAGGTTTTGTATTGATGCAGACTGTTAGCCATCTAATGGCTAAACTGAAAGCCGATAGATCAGGGGTATATGGCGATTTGTCAGCTCGAGCTTGGCTTGGGCGCTTGTTTGCTGATGTATTGCTTTGGTACTCAGTGGTCGCGTTTTTATTTATTTTATTGATAAGCCTAGGGGGTGCTCAATTTTTCTGTAGTAAAGATACTAGTGCCTCGGTCATTTGGCTTCGTCCTTGGGTCATTGTAGTGCCCATCTTCGGTATGTCAATTATCATTAATGCTGTGTATAGTATTCTTGAGGGTTTGGGTTTTGTAGCCGACGTTGCATTGGCGCGTTTGTTACAGTCGTTTTTGGGTATTTTAGGGCTGTGGATTGCGCTTATGTTTGGACAGAGACTTATGTCTTTGGCTGTTTTACATGGGATGAATTTGGCTATTGGAGCGATTTGGATCACGTCGCGATATGGACTAATGTTGCGTGAGGTTCTGAATGACCGAGGAAGACGTGGTATGGTTAACTGGCGGGCTGATATCTGGTCATTTCAGTGGCGCATTGCTGTTAGTTGGACCTCTGGTTATTGGGGGACCCAGTTGATTACACTAATTCTGTTTCAACGTCTTAATCCTGTAGATGCTGGCCGTTTTGGTTTAACTCTGGCGGCAACAACTGCATTAACTAGCGGAGCAATGGCTTGGATTACTACTAAAGCACCTCGATTTGGTGCGCTTGTTGCATCGAAAGCTTTCGAAGAACTAAATGAATTGTACTCCAGAGCTTCCCGTGGGGCAATGATGTTCGGGATTTTCGGTGCTGTGCTACTATTTATGATTATTTTTGCACTTAATTTATTTCACCATCCATTGGTTCAGCGTTTCGTTCCACTACCACCTCTTTTTGCAATGACGCTTGCTTCATTAGTAAGTATTCGTATTGCATCACAAGCGTCTTTTTTACGCTCATTTCGCCGTGAACCATATTTAAGACTTTCTATAGTTATTGGTATTTCACAAGTTATTATTGCGTTAATTATGACAGTTTTTGGAAATATTTCTTTGGTGGCTATAAGCTATGCGGCAGTGACGATTTTTATTGGATTGGTTTGGGCTCCTGAGATTTTTGCGAGTCAAAAACGTGAGCTTTTAGCAAAAAGAAATAATTTAAAAACGTGAGCCTGGGTGATATGTCTCACAAAAAAATGAGTTAGGAGTCATAAAGAAGTCAAAAAAGTCGTATTTTATGACAAGTCCTCTCAATTTGGCCATCGATCATAAAAAATATCAATCCACTCGGCTTTTTCGACGGCCGCTTTCTTTTTGAAAAACTCACTAAACTCAAAGATCCTTTGGCGAAGCTTAACGAGCATATCAACTGGAGAAGATCTTCGCACCGATCCTCCATGTGGTCTTCAATAAACTCAAGAGCAGAACAATGTGGGAAGACCACCGTTTGGCCAGCTGTGATTTTCAAGCTCTTGATTCTGCAATCTCTGGGCGTTGCTCTATTGGATTCAATCAGGCTCTTGACGACCAGATCATTTTCACAAAAACAGGTCTGTCGATATACCCTTTGTTGAAGAGGGCTTTGATGTTGTTCTGGAGGGCAAGTTCTCAACAAGGGTGTATTCGAGAAAGGCTGATGGTGATGTCGAGGCATACCTGATTGCCTTAAGCTGTGTTCACCTGCCCCGGAAGGTCGCCAACGCTGAACGCTAAGGTTGCTTGCCGACAAGGCTGTTGATCTGAGCTATGTCGAGAGTATTTCCTATGAAACGGTGCGCCGGGGGTGCTATGAAAGCATCCTCAAATCTTGGAAGCAAAAAGGATGGGTAATCCCTCGGTAATAGTGCTTTTTTCGCTTATATGCAGAGCAGGTACTCTAGGTGTATAAACAGCCTTATGATCCGTTGTATCCGGTCGTCTGCATAGATGAATTGGTGCCTAAACAGAGTTGATTGCCGAGAAAAGAACGCCAATTGCGGCAAAACCAGGGCAAGTGGCCAGATACGATTGCGAATATAGCAGGGCGAGGAAGTTGCAACATATTTATCGCCACTAAACCGCTCATAGGCAAACTACTGGTTCAGGTGACGGAACAGAGAACGAGACAAAACTGGGTACGGTTTCTCGAAGAGATAACCAAGTACTAACAGCATGCTGAGCAGATAACCTTGGTGATATAGGCAATCTCAATACCCATGAAGCCGGTTCACTCTACGAAACGTTCAAGCCTGTAAAGGCAAAAGCATTGCTTGATCGATTTGCGTTTGTCTATACACCCAAGCATGGAGTTGGTTGAACATGGCGAGATAGAATTGCGGGTCTTGTCTATCACAACGTTTAAGCCGACTTCTTTGACAGTATGAGAAAAGTAAAACGTAAAATAACTGCGTGGAAAACAGCGCAGAATAAAAGGGTGCTACTATAAACTAGCGCTTCACAGCAGAAAAGGCACGTCTATAGTTGTTACGGCTCTATCCGACGATTGATGATTGACTTGACACTAGTAAAATATAAATATGGCGATTATAAATCAAAGATATTCAGTATATAGCTTTAAAGATAAAAAAACTTACGCGTATGATAAAGCCGTGCTTCTTGCGGTTATTATAGCTGTATTTTGTCCTAACTTCACTGGAATTGGTAGCCCTGCTAATCTCTCGGCATTGATTCTGGTTGCATCTATGTTTGTGTGGAATCGACGATCCGAAATTTTGTATTTGTTTTATGGCTTGTTCGTATTATTGATAATGGCAATTGTAGGAACAATAGTTGGACTGGTTGCAATATCATCTCCTTGGTACTTCAATATACAATCATTTGGTCCTTTTATACGTATCCTTATCTGCTTTTTCGCAGTACGAGGTATCGTTGACCCCGAAGTGTTATATTTGCCTCTATTGTGGGTAGGGTTTTTATCTGCAGTTATTGCTATAGCGCAGTTCTTTATTCCTGCGATCAGCGAGATTACTTCAGCTTACTATATGTCGACAGAGCGTGAAATGGTATTTCATATGAATTATTTTAGTAATACCCTTATTCGTGTTATTGGTTTTTTTGAAAATCCATCATCTGTGGCATTAGTGTGTATCATAATGATTATGCTTACTATTCAAATGCACAGTAAAAAAATGTTTACAACAACAAAAACATTAGTATTTGTTGTAGTGAATTTGCTTGCGGGTTTATTATCGTTATCAAAAATATTTGTTCTCGGTTTGCCGCTCGTTTTTGTGCAATTATTAGTTATGGGTAGTCGTAATGTTTTTTTTGCTTTAGTTGGTATATTTTTTATTTGTTTTAATGCTCTGCAAGGAGTTGATTCACCAATTAAAGATTTGTTGGTTTATACAATAAATTCAAGTATAGATTCGGATATAGCACTTAAGGGTAGATATTTGAATGATCAAATTGGTCTTGTTATGCAAAGTATATTGTTTGGATATGGATTTATACATAACAAAGATGTTGTTGTTAATGATTCTGCGTATTTGATAATTTTATATCGTATTGGTTTGATGGGTGCTGTTTTGTTTTCAATATATATCGTAAAATGGGTGATTTGTGAAAAATCAAATAATAAGTTTGTTTTTTATAATATGATTTTAGTTATACTATTGGCTGGAATAGGTACGAATTCAATTCTTGGATATAGGATTGATGTGCTTCTAACCGTATTATGTGTTTCGTTATATCTGGAGCCAAAGTATAAAAGAGAATATGTTTTGAAAAGATAAGCATTTTTGTGATGTTGACAATAGCAATACCTACATATAATAGAAATGAGCTTCTTAAAAGTGCACTTGAGAAAATCATACCGCAACTTGGTTCAGAACATAAAGTTTTAATAGTTGATAATTCATCTGATACGCCTGTGAAAGAAACATTAGATGATTTGCTGGATAATGATTTGGATGAAAAAGTATTTATTGAAAGGAATTCGGTTAATGTTGGTGGAAGTGCAAATATTCTGCGGTGTTTAGAGCTATGTGAAACGAAATGGCTTTATTGTTTAAGTGACGACGATTTAGTCGCTTCAAATTGTCTCTCAATAATAGATAAAAACACTCATGAATATCCAGATGCACTTTATTTTAGCTTTAGTCGTTGCAAATCAGAAAAGATCGAAACAGTCGCCACAAGAGATCTTTCGGGTTTTATTGATCATCTTGATGACTGGTCATCATTTTTATTCATGAGTTCTGTGGTGGTTAATGCTTCTCGTTTGCGTACTGAGATTAGGTGGGGCTATCTATATGCTTATTCATGGGCTCCATTGCAGGCAATACTTATAAGAATCCTAAGTAAAGAAGAAGGTATGGTAGTGTTTTCACGTGATATTATATGTGTTGAAGAATCGCTATCGGCAGATACATGGGTACCTTTTCCTGTAGCTGCAGGTAAAATGGTATTACCTGAATTAGTTGATGATAAAAAATTGCGTTACGCTTTAGCATTACGTCTTATGTCACAACCATCTGCACTATCATTGATTTATTGGGCAAGATTAAAAGCGAAAAACATCAACGTACTTCATCGTCATCGTTTTTATCTTGATCTTTATCTTAAGCGATGCTTGGGTTATGCAAGAAAAAAAGTATGGTTACGTTGTATTTTCTATAAGTCAGTATCTTATATTATTACACGTCCATTTTTGCTTCCTGATACATTTTTTAATCTTATGAGTGCATTCGTTTTACATATAACAAAACGTGGAAATAACAATGTTTGGAATATTTCTGATGATCGAACATGAGTAATTAATAAAAATATATATTCATCTTTTGAAATGTATTTTGTTGAAGTATTATAGTTTATAATAGAATGGTAATTAGGGTTCATCGAATAACCGCCAAGTCGTTATTTTGCAATACATCATCTTCCGTTTGACGGTAAACTTGATCCCAACAACCGCTGGGTGAAACTGACCGATGCTATCCCCTGGTATGTTACCGAAGAACACTATGCAAAGAAATTTCCAACGAAACGGGGAGTGCCAGCACTGGCTGTGCGTATGGTGTTGGGCGCCTTGATGATCAAGGAAAAGCTAGGGCTTTCAGATGTAGAGACCGTTGAACAGATCAAGAAGGGCCGTACTTCAGTATTTCATTGGACTGGAAGAGTTTAGTGTGAAGTGCCCTTCGATGCGTCACTGATGACCTATTTTCGCAAGCGCATCAACCATACCCGACCTTGCTGCGCAGCAAGAAAATCTCCTATAGCAGCATCGGGAACAAGAGCGTAAAAGAAAACAGGAAGATGATGCTGATCAGGATGGTGGTCCAGCAAACAAAGGCAAACTGATTGTTGATGCGACCTGTGCGCCTGCTGACATTGCGTATCCAACAGATATCGGATTGCTCAATGAAGCTCGTGAAAAAAGTGAAAAGCTCATTGATGAACTTGTTGCTCATGCCCTGAAGATGCCACTGAGGGCATATTGCCAGAATGCCAGGAAGGACTTCCTTGCAGAGGGTATGAAATGAACGCTTCAAGGAAATCACTCCGTAATGCCGTTCACAAACATTTGCACTACATGACCCGCGGAACCTGAAGCATGTTGGAG
>JANQHY010000002.1 GCA_028282395.1 Gammaproteobacteria bacterium | reverse complement strand
AGATTAGCGTCGGTCGCTGACAATGGGCAATCACATGCGCCATGCTGAAAGTCTTACCGGAGCCAGTCACACCAAGTAACGTCTGCGCCGCCAGGCCTGCCTCAACGCCACTAATGAGGGAGGCAATCGCCTGGGGTTGATCACCGGCAGGTTGCCAGGGCGACTGAAGTTGGAATTCTCTACTCATAAATGGTAACGGTTAGCTTGTAATTGTGCTAATATAGCATCTCTAAAACCGAGTGTAAAAGGAGAAAAAACGATGAGCATACAGCCCCTATCTGAGCGTATTACCCATGTCAAACCTTCAGCAACCTTAGCAATCAGCGCCAAAGCCAAACAGCTACAAGCCGAAGGCAAATCAGTGGTTAGTCTAAGTGCTGGCGAACCCGATTTTAATCCTCCTGAATTCATTCAGCAGGCTGCCGTTGATGCAATCCATGATGGTTACCATAAATATACGGCTGTTGATGGCTTGGCAGAACTGAAACAGGCGATTAGCAATAAATTTCAGCGTGAAAACCAGCTCGACTATGAAGCGAATCAAATCATCGCCTCAACAGGCGCCAAACAGAGCATTTTTAATGCCATGGCGGTACTCCTTAATCGCGGTGACGAAGTGATTATCCCTGCACCTTACTGGGTATCCTACCCGGAAATGGTCAAGCTCAATGATGGGGTGCCGGTTATTATTAAAACGACGCTAGATGACCATTACAAAATCGATGCTAACCGTTTAAAAGCAGCAATCACTAAAAAAACGAAATTATTGATCATGAATAGCCCTTCTAACCCTAGCGGTATGATCTATAGTGCTGCCGAACTGAAAGCGCTTGCCGAAGTACTACTAGAGCATCCACAAGTACACATCCTCAGTGATGATATCTATGAGCATATTATTTGGCACGATGAACCATTCCAAAATATTGTCAATGTTTGCGCTGAGCTCTACGATCGCACCATTGTTATTAACGGTTTATCGAAAGCCTATGCGATGACAGGCTGGCGTCTCGGTTATGCCGGCGGCCCAGCACAAATCATTGCTGCGATGAAAAAATACCAAGGACAATGCACCTCTGGCACCTGCGCTGTCACGCAAAGAGCTGCTGTTGCTGCATTAAATGGCGATCAAAGTTTCTTAACAGAATTCAAAGAGCAGTTTAAAGCACGGCATGATTTTGTTTATCAACGCTTAAATGCAATGGAAGGCGTCAGTGTATCACCTGCTGATGGCGCATTTTACCTTTTCCCGGATGTAAAACCTGCTTACCAAAAGCTTGACCTACAGGATGATGTTGCTTTTTGTGAATACCTTCTTGATAAAGCTGGTGTTGCGGTTGTCCCAGGCACTGCATTTGGTGTACCTGGTGCAATTCGACTCTCTTATGCAATGGATATTCCCTCTTTGGAAAAAGCATTAGACAGCATGAATAATGCACTCTCAACCTAATAGCTGAGAATTATCGGGGCGGCACCATTGCTGCCCCTACTATCGACTATGACAAAAGAAATAACACAACAAGATATTCTAATTATTGGTGGCGGCTTTGCTGGTCTAATGACAGCAATCATGCTTGCACCACTTGGATTAACTATTTTGCTGATTGATAAATCAGCCCAGCAGAATAAACAGCAGGATCCTCGAGCGATTGCCCTGAATCACGGCAGCCAACAGCTGCTAGCACATTACCAACTGTGGCCACTATTAGCAACAGAGGTAGAGCCAATTAAAACGGTACATATTTCAGAAAAAGGCCGTTTTAATAAAGTCCGTTTTCATGCACATGAACAGGGAGTTGCAGCACTCGGCTATGTTATCACCGGCCAACTGCTGCTCGACGCCTTGAAAAAAGTCGCGATTACCCATGACAATATTACCTATCTAGCGCCGGCAAAACTTAGCGACCTAAATCATCAGCAACGCCAAGCAATCATTTGCCATAATGATGAAAAAATGTCTTGCCACTACCGTTTATTAATCGCTGCAGATGGCAGCCACTCCCCAACGCGACAACAACTTGGTATTACTGCAAAGATCAGCACCAGTGACAATCAAGCATTACTAAGTCGTGTTACCTTACAACAACCTCATGGCAATATCGCTTTTGAACGCTTCAGCCCTGATGGCACCATTGCCCTATTACCCATGAAACAGCAACAGTGCAAATTAGTTATTACTGCTAATGAGAAAAAAATTACGCAATGGAAAAGCTATGATGAAGAAACATTTTTACACCAATTACACAATCTATTCGGCGGTTTTCTTGGCAAATTGAGCAACCCTGCAACTGCTATTTTCTACCCACTACAGCACCTGACAGTCAGCCAACAGGCATTGGATGGAGCAGTGCTCATTGGCAATGCCGCGCATACTTTCTCACCCTTAGCCGCACAAGGACTTAATTTAGCCTTCGCTGATATTGCCTGTTTAGCCAAAACACTCACAGACGCTATTGATCAAGGCAGTGATTTCTCATCCATAAAAACACTTAAAAAATATCTGCAGCAACGACAACGCAAGCAACAATTTATTCAACAATTTACTCAGAGATTAGAAAAGATTTTTTCCAGCCATAACCCATTATTAAGCTGTGGGCGCCAATTTGCCATTGCTGCCTGCCAACTGTCACCACTACTACATTATAATTTAGCAAAACGCTTAATGAGCATTGGGTAAATATTAGCCAAAATACTTGTATTGCTTTACCTCAAACCTTACTATTAAAATAAAAAGAGGGAAAAGAATATGTTTGGATGGTTAGACAAAAAAAATAAAAAATCAGCCTCAACTCATGAGAAAACACACTCTATTTCCATGGATGAGCCTATTCCAAAAGATTTCGACGTTAATTCCTCCACTAGTAAAATAAAATTTGCTATAGGGAATTCAATTTCAATAAATAGCCCTAATCAAAAAGAAAAAGAAATTATTAAAATAATCCCTACTAATAATACGACAATCGGTACACTGTCAAAAAACCAAGCAATTACGCTACCAATTGATAATAGTACTGACAATAATCCTGATACTGAAACGAATAGCAATCAGGACAACCGATCATTCTGTGATAAATACTGCACTATTTTATAGTGTCGCAGCACACCGGTTACAAGACTTCGGCAAGATTACCTTTACGCTCAAGCCAACTTTTGCGGTCTTTAGCACGACGCTTGGCAAATAGTTTATCAAGTAACCCGTCAACCTCTTTATCTTTATCCACGGTTAACTGCACTAAGCGGCGTGTATCAGGCGCCATGGTTGTCTCACGCAGTTGCGATGGATTCATCTCACCTAAGCCTTTAAAACGTTGTACTGATACAGTGCCAGTGAGTTTTTCCGCTTCGATGCGGTCCATTATCCCAGCCTTCTCTTCATCGTCCAATGCATAAAACACTCGCTTACCAACATCAATACGATAGAGTGGCGGCATGGCGACAAATAGATGTCCCGCTTCAACTAATGGGCGAAAATGTTTGACGAACAGTGCACATAGCAGCGTTGCAATGTGCGCACCATCTGAGTCAGCATCAGCAAGAATACAGATTTTACCATAACGCAGCTGCGATAAATCGTTATTATCTGGCTCTAATCCCACAGCGACAGAGATATCATGCACTTCTTGTGAAGCCAGTACCTGCGCCGAATCAACCTCCCAGGTATTAAGAATTTTACCCCGTAACGGCATGATTGCCTGAAATTCACGCTCACGCGCCTGTTTAGCTGAGCCTCCAGCAGAATCACCCTCAACCAGAAAAAGCTCACACTGCATCGGGTCACTGCTACTACAATCAGCTAATTTGCCAGGAAGTTGTGGCCCCGCGGTAACTTTTTTACGCGTGACTTTCTTTGCCAAACGCATCCGCTTCTGGGCATTACTAATTACCCATTCTGCCAGAGAGTCGCCGATATCATGATGATGGTTAAGCCATAAGCTAAAACTATCTTTCACCACGCCGGAAATAAAACTCGCACACTGCCGCGAACTCAAGCGCTCTTTCGTCTGACCAGAGAATTGTGGCTCAACCATTTTCAGTGACAGTACGTAACAGCAGTTATCCCAAATATCATCAGCGGAAATTTTAACCCCACGCGGTAAAAGATTTCTGAACTCACAGTATTCACGCATTGCTTCACAAAGTGCGCTGCGGAAGCTACTAACATGCGTTCCACCCTGCATTGTCGGGATCAGATTGACATAACTCTCCTGAACTAACTCGCCCCCTTCAGGCAACCATAGCACTGCCCAATCAACTGACTCACTGTTACCAACCATTGAATCACTAAACGGCTCGGGCGGTAATTTATCCCAACCACGTAAACTTTCGAGCAAATAGTCAATTAAGCCACTTTCAAACTGCCAACTGTCAGTTTTATTGCTAATTTGGTTATCCAGTTCAACATAAAGCCCGGGACACAGTACTGCTTTAGCACGTAATAGATGCTTTAATTTGGTGATTGCCAATTTCACTGAGTCAAAATAGCTCGGATCGGGCCAAAAGCGAATGGTGGTTCCGGTATCACGTTTATTACAGGCGGCCCCCTTCTTCAATTTAGTCGCCGGTTCACCATCTTTAAACGCCATATGATACGTTTGACCATTACGTTTAATCGTTACCTCTAATTTTGATGACAGTGCATTGACGACTGACACACCAACACCGTGCAAGCCACCAGAGAACTGATAATTTTTGCTAGAGAATTTACCGCCAGCATGAAGACGGGTTAAAATTAGCTCAACACCGCTGACTTTATGCTCCGGGTGAATATCAACCGGCATCCCACGCCCATCATCGACCACCTCAATTGAACCATCTTTGTGCAGCGTGATAATAATTTTACTGGCATGGCCGGCCATTGCTTCATCAACACTATTGTCGACAACCTCCTGGATCAGATGATTGGGTCGGCTAGTATCCGTATACATCCCAGGCCGGCGTCTAACCGGGTCAAGACCGCTTAATACTTCAATATCTTCTGCTTGATAATTCGCCATCGTTTTTAACCTCAAAATTCGCCGTGCTTTACGCCCTGTTAACCGGGATCCTGTCAGCCACTAAAAACTGTTGCTCTATTTAATTCTAACCACTGTAAACCAATAATAGCAATAGCATTACAGATCTCACCACAACGTACTTTTGCAAATGCTTCGTCACAATCCAATACAACGACTTTGATATCCTCACCCTCTTCAACAACACCGTGAATACCATCAGCCTGACTCGCATCAACACGGCCACAAAAAAGCGTCACCTGCTCCGAACTTCCACCAGGGCTGGCCCAATAGCTTGTAATTGGCACTAAGTCATCAACCTGAAGTCCTGACTCCTCCATGGTTTCACGCTCAGCAACTGATTCAATTGCCTCGCCCGGCTCAACCAGCCCAGCAACCAACTCTAATACCCATGGTGATGCGCCACCGCCAGCGTAAACTCCCACACGAAACTGCTCAATCAATACCACTTTCTGACGCTCAGGATCGTACAGGACAACACCAACAGCTGGTTTACGCTCAACAATTTCACGCGGCAACCAGACGCTCCACGGACCAGCATAGGTTTTAAAACGCAGGACAAACGATTTAATACGCAAATAATCATGCTGGCACTCCCTCACTGAAGAGAGTTCAACATCGGGGTGTTTCATCTGTGACTACCCTCGTTTACGCCGTCGCCGGCGGCGCTTGACCCGATGCAATGCCAGTAACGGGCCTGATAAGACATAAAGGAAGAAGCCTGCAAACAATACCTGTGGCGGCCGCCAAGCAATTGCAACAATACTTAATACAACCACTGCAATAGCAAAAAAAGGTACGCGCCCTTTAAAATCAAGGTCTTTAAAGCTGAGATAATGAATATTACTTACCATCAACAGTGCAACAACCAGCATAATCACACCCATTGCCACCACAACGATATGGTCGTGAAGTCTAAACAGATTCGTATTCCAAACCAGTGCAGCTATCAGCGCCGCCGCAGATGGGCAAGGGAGGCCACGAAAGTAGCGTTTGGCTGTGTAGGAGTCGGTATTAAAACGTGCTAATCGCATTGCCGTTGCTGCTGCATAACAAAATGCAATTAACCAACCTACACGGCCTAATTTGTGCAATAACAGACTATACGCTACCAATGCTGGAGCAACACCAAAACCAATCATGTCGGAAAGACTGTCATACTGGGCACCAAAATCACTCTGGGTGCCAGTCATACGGGCAACGCGACCATCACAACTATCAACGACCAGTGCAATATAGACGGCTATCGCTGCATGATCAAATAACCCTTTCATTGCAGCAACAACGGCATAAAACCCAGCAAACAGCCCAATTGTTGTAAGCAGGTTCGGCAACAGGTAGATGCCCCGGCGGCGTTGTTGTTGACGTTGTTCTACTGCCTTCATGTTATTGGTACTTGCTCTGTGGTAACCTGCCGCACATTATGGCATAGCACCCACCAAATAGAAAGCATGTCAGCGACACCAACCTGGACGATGATAAGCTAACAATAAAACCTTCGACTCATCCCACGTCATCGCCAGCGTCGCCAAACAATGCCGCTCCGAAGATACTATTAATAATGTACTTGGATCGCTTCGATGCTACCCACCTCACAATGACAGAGGGAAATAATTTAATTAAACAATTATTTAGCCACCCCGAGACATTATCGAGTAATTCTGTTACATTTAAGTAAGATTGGGAATTTATTTTAATGATGGCTGGTAAAAATTCTATTAAAATCGTTAATGTCATTGTTAGCGCCTGGCAACAGCTAAAGGGCGCTAAAGGCCCTATCTGGGCATCACTTAGTCTCTATTTTATTCTCTATCTCGCAACTCAGATTGCCGGCATCCTTATCAGTGGCCTAGTCTCCATGACTGCCCAATATGTGGTATTAGGTCATATTGGTAACAAAGTAGAGAATCTACCCTTTACTTTACAGGTCCCAATTATTTTAACTAGTATCGTTTTCATTCTAATTATTCCATTATTAGTTGCTGCGCCTGCTCTAGGTAGAGCCTATATGAAGGCAATTAAACAGGTTCGTGGTGAAAAAATTGGCCGCGGCACGAGTTATCACTACCCAAAATGCCATCTACAGATTTTTAACTGCATCTTGATAAAAGCCATACTACAATTTATTTTAATTGTACTTGGCGCTATCACTATTACTGTTGTCGGAATAATTCATGACCATGTTGGCTGCCATAGTTTTATTTGCCAAACTCTGTTCGCCTTGATTACCGTCTTGATCTTTTTGCTGCTGGCAAGCCTGTATTACTTACTCCTATTCACTATCCCTTTAACAATAGATAAAAACTATTCAACACTGAAAGCACAGCGATGCTCGATTAAACTTACTTTTCCCCATCTATTACCCATTTTCTCTACCTTTCTAATCACTTTTATTGGCTATTGTCTGATCACTGCTATCTGCCTGGCGATAATAGTAGGGATACCTCTAATGATGGTAAAACTGTTTAATATTACCTTAATGCCCTTTGCTACCTTTAGCATTGTACTCGCCATTATATTAATAATCTCGATTATTCTAGTCTGGTTAATCCCAAATTTTTACCTATTAACTGCAGAACTCTATTGCCGCATTGTTGACAGAACCGAAAAACCGCTGGAAGAACCAAAATGCTAACAAAAGTGGCCAAATTCAGGTTATCACATTTATTACTATTCACCTTCTCCACCCTATTAATTTCCTCATCAGCCTATGCCAGTTACACTAGTATTGATAGTGACAATGGGTATTACTGTAATGGCTTATGTACCGGTCCGACACCGAAAAATTTACCCTATCCAATTGGCAGATTCTTTCTTGAAGGCGGCATTGGCTATGGCGCCTATTCAAATGCTAATTATGCCATTCCAAAAATAAGTGATAGCGGTACAAATTGGAAACCGAGAAGCTTCAGAGAGTCGGTTGGAGAGCCTATTTTTTACGGATTGGAAGCGGGCTATCTACTTTCAGAGCAGGTAACTGTATCAGTAAGCTATAATAGAATCGAGAATTTATGTCCAGAGTACACTATCAGTCATATTCCCGGAGCAGATTCTGCAGCGCGGGGAAAGTGGTCTGGTGATGCCCATAGCGATCAACTGTTAGCTAACCTCTATATTAATCCATTTAAACTGGGCGAACGTTTGCGCCCCTACATTGGCATTGGCGCTGGCTTAGCAAGAAATAATCTAGGTAGACTCACCGAAGTAGTTTCAAATGAGACCCCCGCTTCTTCTAACGGGGTAAGTTGGTCGATTCCTGGCAAAGGCATCACTCGGTTCTCAGGACGCGCTAGTGTCGGCTCAGAACTGGCGATAAGTACTCACATATATTGGAACATCGGTTACCGCTTTAACTATATTGGCAACTTTAAGAGCAGCCGTACCGCAACCTATTTTAACGGCGAACAGTTTATTATCGATCCAGTCACCATTAATAATGTTTACACCCACGAAATCTATACTGGCATACGCTATATTTTTTAATCCTCAATGAGTCAAGAAAAATTATCAATAAAGCTTACAACAGAGCTAAATAATTCTGCTCGAAATCTATTGACGATAGGTATAAAATATCACTCAAGAGCTATAAAATTAAATAATAAAAGCAGGTAAATAGCATGATGCAGAATCAGACATTTAATGGCGGTACTGGCAAAAGCAGAGATCCTTATATCGGTCAACTGCTATCCAAAAAGTTCCATACCTTAATGGATAACTATCAGAAACGTAATCTTCAACCACAACTGCCTCAAAACAAAGCCATTCAAGAAATCTACAATAATCCCAAACAGAAACTACACTACCTGGCAGTGATCGCCTCAGGTGAAGATAAAACGTTGGCTAAAGAAGCGAAAGACCTTTTATGCCTCATGCAGGGACGAGGCTTGACTATTCCTGACCCAAAAAACAACAGCCAGCCCAAACATTATAAATTTTATGATGTGATTCTCGATTGCCATCTGGATCCGGAGACCGCCAAAGTAAGCCGACATGAAAAGGTAAAAATTAATGACGAGTACTTCACTATTGATGAACTAAAAAAGAGGCCGGCCACTGCCGATCCCGTTATCATCCGTAATAAAGATGGCTCTATCACTATTATTGGCTTCAATGATTACACGTGGGAAGCGACCACCATCAATACTCGCCAGGACATACGCGACGTGGCGGATGGCTATGATGCCTTCCTGCTCAGATTCATCATATCGGACAAGGATCTTAAAGAGCATTTAAAGAGGGGTGGCCCACCTCGCAAAGCAGTCTATCGTAAATGGCTAACAGAAGCACACAGCGTAGGCACAGTACCTCTACCTAGCATGTCAGGCGTCAACTACCAGTATGAAGCAAAGCTCATGTTTCAATTAGGCCAACATGGTTCACACATTATTCCCTTCTTCCTCCATAGCCTCGAAAAAGATCATAAAGCCTTACGTAAGCGAATTGAAAAACACCCGGAAGATTTTACAACGTGGTGGCGCTCACTTCATGATCCAGATGCAGAAACACTTACCACTTCACTACAAAATCTTTTTCAATTAAACCATCATGAGCTGGATGAGATCGCCTATAAACTGGATAGCGATAATGATTTCTTTTCGAAATTCTCTGACTCTGCGTTACTGGCACTAGCACTCTGCGCTAATAAACCCGCACCAAAGCAGGAAGA
Source organism: Gammaproteobacteria bacterium (assembly GCA_028282395.1). Next base: position 1,118 of record JANQHY010000002.1, on the reverse strand, counting down.
AGCAGATGAGAGCAATAAGAAGCAAAAAAACGCCTATCAACAAATCTATAAAGCTGATTTCTACCTCAATAGTATTCGTCATCCTGAGAAATTAAGTGGCCGTGAAAAATATCTCTACTGTGATTTCCTTTATAAAAAAGCGATACAACCTGGCGCATCAAAACAAGATAAACTGAATGCCTTAAAGGGATTACTATCCTGTTTACCAGACAATACAAACAGAGAAAACTCACTGGCACCTGATAAGCGTATTCAAGAAATGTCGAATGAACTAGTCAAAAAGCTCTATCCTGACGGCGCGACGACTGACTCCCAGACAATCAAAACCAACGTGAGCGAGCAACTCTTAGCAATTAAGTCGGCAAAAACCGACAATGCCTCGACAACGGAGAACGAATGGATGTCGATGTTGAAACAGATGTTTGTTAACCTGCTTTACAATATCGGAATTGTTGGTTGGCGATTCACATTGGAGAGCAATACAACGATCTCTTCGGCTTCACGCCAGTCAAGCAACTTCTCAGGAAAAAACCACTTCCTTAATGAAGATAAGTCTATCCCAAACGCAAACAATATAGACCCCCACCCAATGCCAACGCAGCAGCTTACAAATACCATTCAGTAACCAAGATGGCTACTGAATGGTAGGACTGCCGGCAACTTTTTTAAGCTCGTTGACATCATTCTCATTTTCATGCTCATTAATTGGCTCAAGATCATCAATAATAATAATATTATTATCATTATCAGGGCCCATCTCTTTCTCGATTTTACTATTATTATTACTTATGTCACCATTCTTAGAGCCCCAAAATGTGACACCACCGCCTTTGTTTTCCTGCTTATACTTGAACGAATTATCATTATTAGCAGGTTTATCATTAGATAAATGGCAGCCAATCTCCTCAGATAACAAACTCGTTGTTGTAGTCACCTGTTTTGACCGATTATTACTGCGACTTTTATGCTTTTGGTTATTACGCTTTTGATTGTTCATTTTCGATGAAGGGTGCGAAATCGCTTTATAATTATGACTATGATGCCGGTTCCTTTGGTGATTATTATTATTGCGATTGCTCTCGATATCATCATCAAAATCCATTGCCGGCAAATCCTGC
>JANQHY010000289.1 GCA_028282395.1 Gammaproteobacteria bacterium | reverse complement strand
ATGGCACCTATATCAATCGCCCCCATTACTATCCCAATGATCTGCTCTCATTTTTTATTCCTGAACCGTTTATGCAGTTCATTACCCCTTTCACTGTCAAACTATCACACAATTTTGCTGGCAACTCTCCCGAACGTGGCGCTTATTTAGGGTTACCTTTACTTTTTATACTACTACTTTTTGCTTGGCGCCACTGGCGCCGTGCAGGAACAAAATTCTTACTTATTCTGACGCTAATTTATGCCATACTCTCACTCAGCGACACCTGGTATTTCAACGGCAATAAACTATTCGTTCTATTTCTTAGTCACTGGTTTTTCTATTGGCTACCTATTCTTAAATACAGCCTGGCATGCCGCTATTCGCTCTATACCAGCTTTGTTATAGCTATCATTGTCACATTGTGGCTAGCCAAAAGTTCTGCCACTCGCTTAGCCAGTACTGCAAAATATCTACTCGTGCTATTAGCACTAGTGATGCTATTGCCTTGTGTTAGACCCATTGCTCATCTACATCCTAATTCGATCTACCCTGCCTACACCCAATTAGACCGTAGCAAAACCTTTTTCAGCGAACCAAAACTTTATAAAAAATGGCTAAGAAAGGGAGAAAATGTCCTAATTATTCGCTCTAATGCCGCAACCTGGGCCCAATTGCAAAGTAATTTCTATTTTAAAGCAGCGGCCACCTATTTAGGTCCGCCACCAAAAGTTGCATGGGAGTCACCCATTTTTAAAATGATTAATCAGCGCCACCCTAACGATAGTGTGACAGCTAAACAGTTTAGCCAATTTTTAACCCAACGACAGATCGGTGCCGTCATCATCACCGATAATCATTATCAGGCGATACAGAAATTATTGCAATCACTTGCATACCAACCAATTTATGTTGGCGGTATATGGCTATACCGAGTTACTAATGCGCATTAACGCAATATTTTCACTCAATGCTGTTATAGCTGCGCAATAATAGCAAAACTGACAATGTGATCAGCAGGCGTCACGCCAGTTGTGAGTGACTCAAAATCAGGGTTATTATTAGTCTCTTCTACACTATGAAGTAGTTCTTTATTTTGCGTATTATGCCTAACCTCTTGATAACTGACTGAACCAATAATATGCTGTGTTAGATAGCGTTCAATGCCAGCGCCAATTACATAGCCATTAAGATTAAATGAGGTGGCACTATGATAAGTAGTATTGCCGTTAACAGATAATGTCGAATCATAGCGCAGCTTATACTCATCGGTAGTTAAGCCGGCGTTTGCAACAATAAACGTGCGTGGTGTTAGCCGATAACCAAATTCAACGCCACCACGAACAGAGTATCTATCTTTTAAACTAGGTTCGCTTTTAAAAGTAGCAACACTACTCTCGCTTCCTACATATTTCTCATTAAAGACAGTTTTTTGTAGCGGTGTATAACCTAAACGTAGCCCCCAAAAGGTTTTATTAAAATAGTAACGTGCGCCAGCTAATAGCTCTGGGCGCAGCTTAGGGCCAGTCTGAATTGTCTGCGTCATCGCATTATCTCTAGTTTCTGCTGGCTCCATGTCAAAATACTCCGTTGAAGCAAACTCCACATTTGCTCCTACACCCAAATTGCCATGAAAGCCTTTAGGCGGCAAAATTGCCGCTGGCGCTGATACGCCTACCGGTGCCGGTAGTCCAGGCGTCTGGTAATAGACTGGGTGGCTATGAATAACTGCTGCAACACAGCTCGAAGTGCTAACAATAGAAATCGAGACTGCTAATGCTGAACATTTGACTATCCTCTTCATGAGTGATTCTCCATAATCAGTATTCCATTAAAAAACAATCTTAGCATACCATCAACATTTTGCAAAATTTATTTAGTGGATGACATATTATCGATTTCACGTTATTATCAGAATCACGAAATTTGTCATGATCGCCAGGAGGTTTTATGTACAGGATTTTCATTGGCTATGATAGTCGTCAGCCTATCGCATATAATGTCTTACAACATGCGATTATTGCCCAAGCCAGTAGACCGGTAACGATTGCGCCATTAAAAATTACGCAATTGCCGATCAATAGAGTTGGGATGACTGAGTTTACTTATAGCCGCTTTCTCGTGCCCTACTTATGTGACTATCAAGGAATGGCAATGTTTATGGATTGCGATATGCTGCTAAATGGTGATATCACCGAACTGTTTGACTGCTATGATCAGCATTCAGCCATCATGGTAGTGAAAAATCGTTTTAAGTTTGAGTGGTCATCGGTAATGTTATTTAACTGTGCGAAATGCCAAATGCTAACACCTGAGCTAATTGAAAATGGTGAAAAGCTACTGAAATTTAACTGGCTCAATCCCCTTCTTCTCGGGGAGTTAGCGCCTGAATGGAACCATTTAGTTGGCAGCGACCCGCACAACGATAACGCAAAAATTATCCATTTCACCAAAGGTATTCCCTGTTTCGAGCAAACCAAAAATTGTGAACATGCTGCATTATGGCGCGATTATCACACCCAAGCCAATCAAACCGTCGCCTGGGAAAATCTGGCAGCTAAGTCTGTACTCAATGCCATCGATTAATGATAACAGGCAATCAACTGCTCACAGAGCGCTGACCAATCGCCGTGATCTCGGTTTCTTATCAACTCAACGGTTGGATACCAGCGTGTTGTATTGCCATTTAACTGCCAACGCCAATCACATACTCGCGGTAAAAGCAGTCGGGTTGGCCTCTTTAAACTACCGCTAAAATGTGCAATGGAATTATCAATCGATACTATTTCATCTACTGCCGCAATCAGCGCAGTTAACTGATCAAAATCATTATAGAGATCAACATCCTCCACCTGTTGCAACGTTGTCTCATCATATAAATATTGCCGCTTCTCCTCTGCTGTCTGATGATTCTCCTGCAGATTAATAAAAACTGTCTCGTTACAACGATTAAACAGCGACTGCCAGAAAGCTTTACTCGGCATTCGGATATTACCATTTTTTGCGATCGTGTGATAAGAGATGCCAACCAGACGCCTATTGCCAAACCTCTTGCGAAGTAATTGACGCCAATGCGCTACCTTCTCCTCATCAACTAACAGCAAAAAATCAAATGGTTTCATTTGAGGGTTTAGTAATCGCGGAAGATCATTCATTGATAGATATGCATCGGACTGCGCAACGATGTCGGTCAAAACAGTATCATCGTAACGATCAATGGTTGTAATATCTGGAAAAGTACGCTGAAATAGATTTTTGAAACGAACATCACACTGCAGATAGATCTTCTCGGCACGCTGTTGTAGAAATGACAGGTGGGTCATATACATCAGTTGATCACCAATCCCCTCTTCAACCATCACCAATAATTTCTGCTGTGAGCGATTTTTCGGCTGCCAGTAAGGTAATTGCGGATAGGATCGCATCACTTGTGATATCACTTGATAGCTATCACGATGCTGGTAGAGCGGCCACCCTTTGGCAAAGTCACCAAGTAAAAGATAATTATGAGACAATAAACTTTTAAAGTGATGTTTCATCTCTCTACTCATTGAGTAACGTGTTAAGGCATCTAGGGCCATATCGTTGGCCTTATCAATATCACCACTATGGCGATAAGTAAGTGCAAACCAATACTGCATCATCGGGTCATTAGGCTTTAAACGCTTACCATGCAAAAATAGCTCTCTAGCTTCACGATACTGATTATTATATAGCTTTAAGATGCCATAATAACGACAGTAAAGGGGATGATCATAACAGTATGGCAATTTGGCAAACTGTTCATAGGCCTCCTGCTGGCGTTTCTGCTCATACAGCAGTATTGCCAAATTAATCCTGGCATCGGCATGATCAGCATTCATCTCCAGTGCTTGAACAAAGCAGTGCTCAGCCTGCTTCACTGCTGCCGTCTGTTTATAGGCAATACCAAGATTATTTAAATAAATGGGGTGAGGACGAATAGCAATACAGCGCTCCAGGTAATCACGTGCATGATAATAATCCTGCTTCTCAAGTTGAAAACAGGCAGCAATATTTAATACATCACTACTGTCGGGATACTGTTTTACTAACTGTTCAAGCGATTCCTGCGCCTGCCGTACTGCACCGGATTGACGTAGTGCAAGAATTTCACTAAGTTTTGTCTGCGCGTCATCAGCCATATTATCTCATAATTTTATATGTTAGAGCTGTTAGAGGTCGCTACGACTAACCATAATAAGGTTGAATAGTTGTTCACCCAACACTCTCCTTGAAAAGATACTCCGCTAATTAGGAATGATAACAATAGGAGCCGTATTTTTCTATCTACTTTACACGTCTGAACAACAATTGCGAGCTTTGCAAATCAATTGTTATGCACAAATTGATAATAGGTCTCGCCATTCTTAACCATGCCGAGCTCTTTGCGCGCTAAGGACTCAACTGTCGATTTCGATTGCAGTTGGCGAATATCGTTAGCAACCGTTCGGTTGCGAACTGCCAAGCGATGATTGACTTTCTGCTGTTGGTGGACTTGATAATTAAGCCGTAGCGTCTGAATAATACCCTCACTTGAGAACCAGAGTTTGTACTGCAGTAGACAGAATAGGACAATCAATGTAATGGATAATACTCTCATAAACCCAACATGCTCCTGCTGTGGTGGCTCTTCTTACTTCCTCGGCAAAGAAGCCTATTTACTGTACAGTTTAGGACAGATTGGCGCAAATCGCCATTAGATATTGAAATTACTCGGTTATTTTTTATTATCATTCGTTTTTATCAGTCCCCGACTTATTGGCTAGTGTAGCAATAAAAAAGCGCTGATGCACTACTCTCTTTACACTTCCCTCCCAGCAGTGCTAATATTGCCACATACAAATAAGCGCAATGAACTTAGCATGGCAACAACAAATACCACCACTACGTCTCATCTACTTACCTTGATCTATCATCATGGTCTAAATCTGTTGGCAGCCATTATTATTATTGCAATAGGTTTTGCCCTAGCCAAACTTATCAGACAACTGGCCAACCGGGTAATGATACGCAGAGAAGTTGAAACAACGATTAGACTGTTTATCAATCAACTCCTCTACACATTAATCCTCATCTCTGTCTTTATTGCTGCGCTAGCAAAAGTTGGTATCTCTATTGCCTCACTGGTGGCAATTCTTGGTGCAGCAGCACTCGCTATCAGCTTGTCGTTAAAAGACTCTCTCTCTAACCTCGCTTCGGGCTTTCTTCTTCTACTTTTCCGTCCTTTTCGCGTTGATGATGAGCTCACTTTTAGTAACCACTGTGGAATAGTAAAACGTATCAATCTACTGTTCACGACCATTGAAGATGAGAACCAACAAAAAACGATTATTCCTAACAGTAAACTTACTGCCAATCTTATGCAGAATGTGCCCCATAGTGCCCTGCGTGAGCTGCACTGTCGCATCAAAACCCAGCGTGATGATGCTGAAATAGTACAACAGCAGCTACTCCCCCTTCTCAGCAGCATTGAAAGCATCCACAACCACGATGACCTGAAAATAGTGATTGCAACCCTGGCAGCAGATAGTATCACCTTCTGTGTTAATCTGAGTGTCTCCTATAATCGTCAACGTGAAGTGAAACAGCAAGTGTTGCAAGCGCTTTATCAACACTATAAAAATACAGCAATTGAAGCGGTAATCCAGTAAGTTTATTCATGACCTCGCAACTAACCAGCACCACTACCCATCAATACCAACAGCAGATCGCTCCACGTGGATCCGCACTCTACTACAGTGTGTTGTATACTGCCCCTGCACAACGTCAGGCAATTATTTTTATACATGGACTCCATCAGACTTTAAGACGTACTATCCTCAACTGCAATGAACTGGCTGTGACGAAAATGAAATTACAATGGTGGCGCCAGCAAATTGACAAACTCTATCAAGGTAACGCCGAGCACCCGATTGCACAAGTTCTGCAGCACTATGTCGCACCTTTTGATCTACCTGCAGAACTATTTATATCAATGATTGATGCAACAGAGCACTATCTTGACAGTGCACCATTACAAACATTACAACAACGTCAACGCTATCTTGCTATGACCGCTGGCGCCCGCGAACAGTTAACATTGCGTGTTTTAGAAGAGACGTTAGCAGCAAGCACAGTTGAGCAGATTGCTGCAGCGCTAGAAATGGTACAGCAGATTATTCACTGCCCGGAAGTACTCCAACATGGCTACAACTTTTTCTCTCTTGAAGAGATGAATAGCGTTAATGTTACTGTAGCAGAATTGGAACAAGGTAATATGAGCGATGGTATGCAACAGTTCTTTCAGCAACAAGTCAAAACAGCCCAACAGTTCTTTGCTAAAAACACTACCACATTGCCGGCAACCCTAGCCATACGCTGCCGCATTGGCCAAGCACTACTGAAAAAATTGGCGCAAAATAACTTCTCGCCATTTTCTCGAACAATTACCGTCACGCCCTTATATCAGCTCTACAGCGCTTGGTGTCATCGACCTAAAAAATCGCTAGTATCACCATAAAAACAAAGCCACAACCCAATAAAGAGAGGTGTCGTATATTGGTACAACGTTTAATCAGTGTTGCATCTTCAAGCCCTTCAAGGGTGCCAAGGAAGAGGAAAGTTCCTGCAGCGATAGCATCAAAGGTTGGCTCAACAATAGAATGAATATCAATAAAATGGCTAATACTATGCGCAATAAATATTCCTAACGGAAACATCAGAGCAAAAATTAAATAGATACCATTACCCGCTGCTTTATTTAGTGCACTGATGCGGATTTTATCATAGAAATAGAGAGAGATTGGCCATTTATGCAATAGAATAACGACAATCATAATAATCAATATTGATAGCGAATCAATGCCACCAACTGCTAAACCCACAAAAAGAGAGTGAACAGCTAATACTAACCATAAATAGAGAGCAATGATCGTATGGTTATCCTTATGCTGACCCTTTTTTCGGCTTACCAGCTGCTCTGTCGTCGTCAGCAAAATAAAAACCGCGCCGACAATAATAAAAGGTAGGGGCAGCCATAGTTCACTAGCAAGAAAACCGTTAACGGAGTCAACCAATAGATGAATCAGCGCTGCACCAAGAAATATACCCGACGAGAAGGTGGTCACACAGTCCGTTTTCTGTAATAACCACTTAATACGCTCGAAAAAGAGCATATTAAGCATAACTGACACAAATACTACTATGGCCGCAAAAAGCTTAATATAGAATAGCTGTTGGTGAGTAACCATAACGCTTCCTGTTAGTTAAACAGCTCTATGTATGATTAGTGATTAACTGTCTGCTTCTGTCTCTAATGCGCGAACCGTTAATACATCACATGGCGCACTATGAAGAATCGCATTACAAGTTGAGCCAAGCAGCACGCCTAAACCATGACGCCCGTGGCTGCCAACAACAATCAAGTCAACATCCAGTTTCTTGGCAATCTCAATAATTTCAGTCTTTGGGTGGCCAACTTCAACATGCTGATCCTCTTCTGCAACACCAAGCTTTTCACCCACCTTCTTCATCTCATTTTTAGCCTCTTCAAGCAGCTGCTGCTCGATATCAAAACTACCAATATAGCCATAAGCGACGGTGGCAAGATGCTCAACAACATGAACAACGCTCAGTTTCGCTCCGTACAGTTCCGCTAATTTCTTTACCCGAGGAATGGTATGCGCATTCTCCTCAGTCAAATCTGTTGCAAACATTAAGTGTTTGTAGGTTGCCATGATAAAACTCCTATTCATTTATCTTTACGCTACTCTAACGCTAGCATGATTTACGCCAATTTTCCAGTTTTATGCCCCTCCCCCGCTTGGGGTGTTGTTGTATAACTATGTCGCAAGGTGCGTAGTGCCGAAGTAATCCAGCAACAAGGATTGATAGTAGCTTAAGTATTGGCTTACTTCGCTGCGCTCGCAATGACAATTTTCCTCTCTCCCGCAAGCGGGAGAGAGAAAAGACAATAAGATTAAATAATAAAGTTTACTCTTAGAAAGTTTTACTTCTTACGCTTTTTCGGCATATAAAGATCAGTGATAGTTCCATCAAATGCTTCAGCAGCAACACCAACCGTCTCTGATAATGTTGGATGAGGATGAATAGTCAAAGCGATATCTTCAACATCACATGCCATCTCTACAGCTAGTGAGATCTCAGCAATCAGCTCTCCAGCATTGGGTCCAACAACTGCGCCACCGATGATACGGCGTGTTTTATTATCAAACAGCAGTTTTGTTACACCCTCACTGCGCTCCATACTGAGAGAACGACCATTAGCCATCCAAGGGAATACCCCTTTACCGAAATCAATACCTGCCGCTTTCGCCTCACGCTCAGTCATACCGGTCCAAGCCACTTCAGGATCGGTATATGCTACACTAGGAATACAGCGTGGATCAAAGTGGTGATTTTTGCCTGCAACAACTTCAGCAGCAACATGCCCCTGTGCATGCGCTTTATGCGCTAACATTGGTTGGCCAACAACATCGCCAATTGCAAGAATATGTGGGACATTGGTGCGCAGCTGGCTATCGACAGCAATAAACCCACGCTCATCGACATTAATTCCCGCTTTCTCGGCACTAATAAGCTTACCATTTGGACTACGCCCAACTGCAACCAAAACTCGATCAAACTTTTGCGGCTGTTTTGGCGCATGCTTTCCTTCAAAAGTCACTTCAATGGCACTGCCTTTGATTTCCACCTTGGTGACTTTTGTCTCTAACATAATTGACTTATAACGTTTCTCAATCCATTTATGTAGCGGTGTGGCAATGTCTTTATCAGCGCCAGGGATAATCTGATCAGCTAACTCAACAACGTGAATTTCACTGCCCAGCGAGTGATAGACGGTTGCCATCTCCAAACCGATAATTCCGCCCCCAATCACTAACATTTTGCCTTTGGTTTCGGCAATCTCAAGCGCAGAAGTTGAGTCAAGAATGTTTTTATGTTCAGGGATAAAAGGTAACTTCACTGGTTGTGAACCAACAGCAACGATAGCATGATTAAAGTTGACCGCCACCTGCTCTTTTCCATCAACGATAAGTTGCTTGGGCCCAGAGAAATTTGCATGACCGGAAACGATTTCAACTTTCCGTTGTTTCGCCAATCCTGATAATCCACCCGTTAATTTTCCAATTACTTTCTCTTTCCAGCCACGTAATTTAGCTAGATCAATCTTTGGCTGACCAAATGCAATGCCATGTTCCGACATCGCTTCAGCATCTTCAATCACTTTCGCAGCATGAAGCAGTGCTTTAGAAGGAATACATCCAACATTCAGGCAGACACCTCCTAAGCTTGGCTCTTTCTCTACCAGCACAACTTTTTTCCCTAAATCAGCAGCACGAAACGCAGCGCTATAACCACCCGGGCCTGCGCCTAATACCACTACATCACAATTTATCTCTTTTTTTGCCATAATTATTTTCCCCTTACAGTAGTAGACGTCGCACGTCTGATAAACATTGTACTAAAAAGCTTGAAAAGCGCGCGCCCACTGCACCATCAATTACCCGATGGTCATAGGAGAGCGAGAGCGGCAACATTAAGCGTGGCTCAAACTCTTTACCGTTGTAAACCGGTTTTATCTGTGATTTCGATACACCCAAAATAGCAACATCAGGGAGATTAATAATTGGCGTAAATGCTGTTCCGCCAATCCCGCCAAGGCTGGAAATAGTAAAACATTGCCCCTGCATATCGCGGGCCGTCAACTTGCCGTCACGGGCTTTTTTACTGACTGCTGCCAACTCTTCGGCCAAATCAAACAGACTCTTTTTATCCACGTCACGAATGACCGGCACCACAAGTCCATTAGGCGTATCAACAGCAATACCAAGATGGTAATACTGCTTCATAATTAACATTTCGCCGCTACTGTCGAGTGAACTATTAAACCGTGGGTAAGTTTTCAGTGCATGAACAACTGCCTTCATAATGAAAACCAACGGGGTAAATTTAAACCCTTGCTGCTCCGCCTGCTTTTTATTCGCTTTACGAAACGCCTCCATCTCAGTGATATCAGCTTCGTCAAACTGTGTGACATGCGGCGCACTCACCCAGTTACGGTGCATATTTTTTGCGCTGAGTTTATTAATGCGACTTAACGGCTCCTGAGTTACCTCACCAAATTGGCTAAAATCAACTGTTGGCGCAGCTGGGATAGACATAGCTGGGGAAGCTGCTGGTGCAGCTGGCTGTTTATTGAGATCCTCTTTGGTAATCCGCCCTTTCCTGCCACTCCCTGTTATCTGGTGCAAATCAATTGAACGCTCGCGTGCCAAACGTCTAACCGCTGGGCTAGCATAGATTGGCTCCTGAGCAGTAGAAGTTGTCGATGAAACAGTTGGCTGTTTAGGCTTCTCTTCGCTTGAAGCAGGCGCTGTTGTTGAGGCAGTCGGGGCTTCTTGCGCGGAACCGCTTATCTCAACAATCGCACTACCCTCTGAAACCTTATCGCCAACGTTGACATGCAGCGCTGTTACCACACCAGAAGATGGCGCAGGCACTTCCATTGTCGCTTTGTCACTCTCTAAATTAATTAGTGGCGCCTCTTTCTCTATTTTATCGCCCACTTGGACAAAAATTTCGATGACTTCCACACCTTCCGCACCACCAATATCTGGCACATTCACTATTTCTGTGGTTGTGCTCTCTTTAACTGGCGCCTCTTTAGCTGGTGCAGGTGCTTGTTGCGCTTCGGCCGTCTCTCCCTCTTCGGCAACTTCGATCTCAACAATGGCACTACCTTCTGAAACCTTATCACCTACCTTGACATGCAGTGCTTTTACCACACCAGCAGATGACGCAGGCACCTCCATTGTTGCCTTGTCACTCTCTAAATTAATTAATGGCGCCTCTTTCTCTATTTTATCGCCCACTTGGACAAAAATTTCGATAACTTCGACACCTTCCGCACCACCAATATCTGGTACGTTAACCATTTCTGTTGACAATATCTTTCTCCTACTTATATTCTAAAAACAAACTGTTAATAGACATAGTTCATCAATCACTACAATATTGCTGGATCCGGCTTACTGCCATGAATCCCGTAGTCCTTCATTGCCGCAACAACTTTTGCCGCGGCCATTTTACCTTGATCTGCCAACGCTTTCAAAGCAGCAATAACAATAAAACGATGGTCAACTTCATGAAATTCGCGCAGCTTCTCACGGGTATCACTGCGACCAAATCCATCTGTGCCTAATGTGATATAGTCGCCTGGCACCCACTCGCGGATCTGATCGGCATAGGTGCGAATATAATCACTAGCAGCAATAACGGGTCCCTTACGCGCTGATAAACAGTTCTCAACATAACTCTTCTCTGCTTTACGTAATGGATGGAGCATATTCTGGCGTCTCACTGCTAACCCTTGGCGCCTGAGCTCAGTAAAGCTGGTGACACTCCAGACATCGGCATTAACACCATAAACTTTCTCCAACTCCTCCGCTGCTTTGAGCACCTCACGCAGAATTGTGCCACTCCCTAGCAACTGAACACCACCATGATATTTACTGCGGCTATTACGCAGCAGATACATTCCCTTAATAATCCCCTCTTCGACCCCTTGCGGCATCTCTGGATGACTATAATTCTCGTTGGTAACTGTCAGATAATAATAGATATCTTCCTGCTCAACGACCATTCTGCGCAAACCTTCACGAATAATGACCGCGATCTCATAAGCATAGGCTGGGTCATAAGAGATACAGTTCGGAATCACAGATGACAATACATGACTATGGCCATCATTATGCTGTAAACCTTCACCTGAAAGAGTGGTTCGCCCAGCGGTACCGCCAATAAGGAAACCGCGCGCGCGCATGTCACTAGAAGCCCAAGCAAAATCACCGATACGCTGAAAACCAAACATTGAGTAATAGACATAAAATGGAATCATCCCCACATCATGGTTGCTATAAGAAGTTGCTGCAGCCATCCAGGCACACATCGCACCCGCTTCATTAATCCCCTCCTCAATCACCTGGCCATCTTTGGCTTCACGATAGTACATCAACTGTTCGTGGTCGACTGGTTTATAGGTCTGACCCAAAGGCGAATAGATGCCATACTGGCGGAACATTCCCTCCATACCAAAAGTACGACACTCATCAGGAATAATCGGCACAACATATTTTCCTAACACCTTATCTTTCATTAAAATATTCAGTGCGCGGGCAAATGCCATTGTGGAAGAGATTTCACGCTCACCACTACTTTTCAGTAAGGGAGCAAAATTTTCTAAAGGTGGAATTTCAAGAGCAAGTGAGGGTTGTTGACGACGTTGGGGCAGAAAACCGCCCAATTCCGCTCGCCGCTCTTTAATATACTTCACTTCAGCAGAGTCTGAAGCAGGCAGATAAAAAGGTAACTTTTCTAACTCCTCATCAGCAAGTGGAATTTGCAGCCGCTCACGCATCACCTTCAACTCATCAAGCTTCACCTTTTTAGCGTTATGGGCAATATTTTGTGCCTCAGCTGCCTCGCCTAAGCCAAACCCTTTGACGGTATGAGCAAGAATCACTGTCGGCTTATCTTTTGTTTCGCGCGCAGCAACATAGGCAGTATGGATTTTGTTAAAGTCGTGACCACCAAGCCCTTCACGAAACAGCGTGCTAAGCTCATCATCACTGAGATCGCTAACCAGTGCCTTCAACGCCTCACTATTAAAAAAGTTTTCGCGAATATAGGCGCCATCTTTTGCACCATAATTTTGTGTTTCGCCATCAGGCATACCACTAACACGTGCCTGAATAAGGCCCTCGGTGTCGCGTTGGAAAATACTGTCCCACTTCTGGCCATGAATCACTTTAATCACCCGCCAACCACAACCAAGAAACAGACACTCCAGCTCTTTAACAATACTTCCGTTAGAAAACACTGGCCCATCAAGACGTTGCAGGTTACAGTTAATAACTAAGGTGAGGTTATCAAGGCGTTGGCGTGCTGCATAAGCTAGCCCACCGCGCGACTCAGGCTCATCCATTTCGCCATCACCAGAAAAATACCAAATATGGCGATCGTCTTTGGCAATTAATTCACGGTTCTGTAAATATTTCATGAAATGGGCTTGGTAGATCGCCTGTAGAATGCCTAGACCCATCGAGACAGTAGGAAACTGCCAGTAATCCGGCATTAACCATGGGTGTGGATAGGAGGAGACACCTTTACCATCAACCTCCTGACGAAAATAGTTTAGCTGTTCCTCGTTAAAACGGCCTTCTAATAGGCCTCGAGCATAATTGACTTCCGTTGCATGACCTTGGAAAAAAATTAAATCGCCAGCAAACGTATCATTTGCGGCACGAAAATGGTGATTAAAACCCACCTCATAAAGGCGTGAAATCGAACAGGCAGTTGAAATGTGACCACCAAGGCTATCCGCAATCGCAGCGGCACGCAGCACCATGACCACAACATTCCAGCGATTAATCGCATCAATCCGCTGCTCCATCTCAATATCGCCTGGATAATCAATATCCGCCGTCAAGGTGTTTCGATGTGGCGTTGCTGCAATACTATCAGTGCTAGGCACAATACCCATTGCTGCTGCACTGGTACTTAACTGTTCAAGAATAAAGCCGGCACGCTCATGGCCAGCAAATTTTGCCACCGCGGTTAACGCCTCGAGCCATTCGCCGGTCTCTACCGGATCAATATCAATATGCTTATCACTCATGATTATTAGTCCTTACGTACATTTAGTTGCTATTCAAACATGCTTGCTATCATTTTGATTCCAGAGACAAGAATACACTGCTTCAGCGATGAAATCCACTCTCTATTGCAATCGAAACTATTCGTATATTGGGATAACCACTGCTAGAGTGGCCACTCAACCACGCCGTGCTGCCAAATAACTACCCACCAATGCAATCGATCCACCTATCCAAGTCGCAGCAGTTGGAGCCTCACCAAGGCAGATAACTGAAATCAATGAAGTCGCAAGCGGTATCGCATAAATAGCTGGTGCTGCTCGCTTTACCTCAAGACGTGATAGCGCATAGCTCCAGCACACATAGGCTAAAGCCGCTGGCACAATGCCGAGATATATCATAATGATATCTGCCTCGAGTGGTACCTGCCTAATCTGCCGGAAGGATGCTGGAGCATAAAATGCAAGTGACAGCGTACCAACCCAGATAGTTAAGCTCATTGCCATAATAGGGTTAACACGCCGCACTAATGGCTTCTGTATCACAGCAAATCCCCCCATTAACAATGCCGCTAAACAGATGGCAACAATTCCCCATAGCTGCGATACGGTATCACTATGATCACCTAAAAAAATAATCAGCATACCTATCGTTGCAATAACCAAACCAACGACATTGATAAAGCGTAAACGCTCCTTCAAACAGATAACTGATAATAAAATGGCAAAAATTGGCCCCTGCGCCACAATAAAAGAGGCTAAACCGGCATTCACGTGCTGTTCACCATAATTTACTGCAATATTATAAAGCGATATTCCTGATGCTGCGCTGATTAATACAATCAATATCCCTTTGGGATTCAGAATTGGCCGAATGCTATAACGCCTAGTGGCAATAACCGCTAATAACATAACAACCGAGGCAATTAGATAACGAATAAAGGCCAGCGCCCCCGGAGTAAAGTAGTGAACATCATAACGAATAGCAACAAAGCCACTTGCCCAAGTCAATACGACAAAGATAATCGCAATAATGGGAGCAGCTAGCTGCAACGCTTTTACCATATCATATACCCCATTCACTAGAACAAGCCTGTCATACAACGTAACATACAAAATAGTAAAAGCCTATCAGAAAAATATCATAGCAAGTTTCTTGATCAACATGCCTTCGCATGTTACTTTGATTAGATGCCTTTTTTGATTAATTTTTTATAATGCATGGATGGAATCATTGCAGCGTTGCATAATTGACTAATAAAATAAAACTATGTTTAAAAAAAGCATTTACACAAACTCCTTTGCGCGCGTCTATCTGTTAGGGGCATTGGGAACCATTATAGAGTGGTATGATTTTGCTATTTATGGCTATCTCGCTAGCGTTTTCTCACATATCTTTTTCATCAATCGAAATGATCGTTGGCTATCATTAATACTCATTTATAGTGTGTTTTTCATCAGCTACCTGGCTCGCCCAATCGGAGCACTAATTTACGGTTATATTGGTGACTATTTTGGCCGTAGGCAGGCGTTAATTCTCTCCACTATGATGATGAGCTTCAGTATGTTAATCATTGCCTGTTTACCGACCTATGATAAAGTGGGCAGTATGGCAGCAGTTTTTCTTGGGATTTTTCGTATCATTCAAGGAATCTCAGCTGGCGGCGAGACAACCGGCGCATTTGTTTATGTCTTGGAGTCGGTTAACAAAAAACGACATGGTCTCTATGGCGGGGCAATTTGGGCAATGGTGGTAGCAGGCATTCTCCTTAGTTCAGCTATTGTAACTGCACTCACGCACCTGCTATCTCATAGTGCATTAATAGCTTGGGGTTGGCGTATTGCCTATTTCATTGGTTTTATCCTAGGGGTTATCATTTTTTTCCTTCGTGTGTTTATGCCAGAATCAACTGACTTTGCACAAGCCCGCCAACAATCCCCTATTAAAAAGGAGACAGCAACATCACCACTTATAGACGCATTACTCTATCACAAACGTGTTGTCGTGCTCATTGCACTACTATCTGCACTACCTGCAGCAGAAGTCTACTTTACCTTTTTCTACTTCCCGCAATTTAGTCATCAATACCTACATCAAACATTACTAAGCAGCTTAAATAGTAATACTACTATGCTATTAATTATGATGATCGCTGTAGTCGCCTTTGGTTATCTCTCTGACTTTGTTGATAGAAAATGGATTATTGCTGCGAGCGCTATCTGCCTAATATTATTCAGCTACCCTATTATGCGCATGGCATTAATGACCAGCTGGATCATTGTTATGCTGGCACAACTATTTTTAACCTTCATGGCGGCAGCGTCTGAAGGTCCCTTCCCTGCCATTATGATTGGACTAACACCACTACCCGTCTGATATACTGTTATCTCTTTAGGGTATAATATTGGCTTTGCACTATTTGGTGGTGCTGCGCCACTAGTTTCTGCACTATTGGTACATCATTATCATACGCTATTAGCGCCAGTCTTTTATCTGATGCCAATTGGACTGTTATCACTATTTGCATTATGCCTATTATGGCACTATCAAAAATATGGCTCCCTCTGTGGTTCCGCGGCTAAGCAATGAGACGAGGATAGACATTATTGACCAACTTTTTATAAGATGGAATAATGGCGAGATTAATCATCAAATGAGTAGAACTGTTTTATGCCTGAACTGCCAGAAGTTGAAACCATTCGTCGTGGCCTAGCCCCGCACATAGAGAACAGGATGTTAACTGCCGCAACTGTACGCTGCCCACGTCTGCGTTATCCGGTTGATCGCCAACTGAAAAAGCATGTCGAAGGCAAAAAAATTATTCAGGTGAGCCGCCGCAGTAAATACCTTCAATTCCACTTTGATCAAGGTGGTCTACTGTGCCACCTCGGCATGTCAGGCTCACTCCATGTCGTTACCGCTAAAACGCCAGTAAAAAAGCACGACCATATTGATCTCCACTTCCGTCACTGTATCTTACGCTACAATGATCCTCGTCGTTTTGGTCTACTGTTAGTAGTTGATGACTTTGATGACCACCCACTACTTAACCATCTCGGCCCTGAACCGCTGCAGCGTGAATTCTCAACAAAGTATTTTTATAACCGACTGCAAAATCAGAAACGCCCGATTAAAATAGCGATTATGGCAGCTGAAAATGTTGTTGGCGTCGGCAATATTTATGCCAACGAGGTACTGTTTCAAACCGGTATTCATCCACTCACTAAAACTAATCAGCTTAACCAACAACAAGTAGCACAACTATTGCAAGCGATAAAAAAAACACTGCGGCGTGCAATCAAAGCGGGTGGCAGCTCATTAAAAGATTTTGTTAATACGGCAGGAAAGCCGGGTTACTTTCAGCAACAACTTGCTGTGTATGGTCGTGATGGTCAACCTTGTGTACGCTGTCAAACAGCGATTGAGTTGATTCGTTTGGGCCAACGTAGCACCTTCTTTTGTCCTACCTGTCAACATTAACGGGATGTGACAAACTCTCTTATTCTGTGACATCCTGCTTTAAATAACGCTGCACTAAACTCTCTGCCTGCTGTTGCTGATTAGCGTCCAACCGTTGGCTTAATTGATGCTTTAGTGCAAGCGCCTGCGCATGCAGAACCTGATGCTGAAACGGCACGTTGCTCTGCTCTGTTTCGATAACAGCAACGCTAGCCCAGGCATAGGCTTCGATCGATGCTGCAGTCTCTTTTTTACTACTATACACCGATGCTAAACTATATTGCGCCAACGCATTCCCCCGCAGTGCCGCCTGGCGCCACCAATAGCAAGCCTGCTCACTATCCTGTATCACCCCTTTCCCCTGCCAATAGAGCGCGCCAATGTGCCACTGCGCCAAAGCATCGCCCTGCTCAGCCGCCTGCTGATACCAACGAGCAGCTTGTTTCATATCCTGGTTGACACCTTGTCCTTGACGATAAACTTCAGCTAATTGATACTGTGCCTTCACATTGCCTAATTTAGCCGCCTGGCGCCACCAGTAAACTGCCTGAGAATGACTCTGTTGCACTGCTTCACCACGCCAATAAGCCTGACCAATCTGATTAGCCGCTGCTGCGCTCCCCTGTTGTGCCGCTTGACGATACCAATACAGCGCTTCATTTCTATCCTGTTCAACGCCTCTCCCGGACCATAATGCCTGGGCATAGGCAACTTGCGCACGCTGATCATGCTGTTTAGCCGCCTTGTACCACCACTGTGCTGACTGCTGTGGATCTTTGGCAATACCTTGACCACGCTGATAGAGCTGGCCTAATTGATACTGCGCATTCGCATTGCCCTGCTGTGCTGCTTTGCTAAACCATTGACGCGCCTGCTGCCAATTCTGGAATACCCCCTCTCCTTTAGCATACAGTTGACCTAATTGATATTCAGCATCGCTGTTATGCTGCCTGGCAGATTGCTGCCACCAGTAGAGCGCAAGACTTTTATTGGCAATAATGCCGCGCCCCTGTTGATAGGCCTGCGCCAAATGGTCTTGTGACTCAGCGTTGCCAGCACGGGCAGACTGGCGCCACCAATACACCGCCTTCTGCTCATTCTGAATAACGCCGCGCCCCTGCCAATAATGCAGCCCTAAACGGTTTTCAGCCAGTAGATTATTCTGTTGTGCTGCTTGTCGATACCAATAAACAGCTTTCTGCTGATCGTGCTCGATACCTTGACCCTGAGCATACGCATACCCAAGTAAATACTGTGCATAGGCAGTACAACGACTCGGCGGCTGTTTCGCTAGGTGTGATAACTTATCAATATCAATCATGTGTTTTTTCAGCAGGTGTTGCAAGCCAGAACAGTGGTGCAGTAGCTTTTTCTGTTGTGGCCCGAATAGTGATTGTTGCGGTTGTGCCAACAGTAACGGTGGTGCAACTATTAACCAGGTAAAAATAAAAAGTTGGCGAACAATTCTATCTATTTTTTCTTCTCCGGCGTCCCATGTGTCATGGCTTGCTGATAGTATTTGTTTGCTAATTCCCTTGCCTGCTGAAACTTTTTCCCTGGCGGATGCTGCTTAGCATCTTCTTTCGCTAGCATTGCACCGATTTGATCGCGCATCTGCGTTGCCTGTTTCTGCAAATCGTCTCTCTCTTGCTGAGTAATATCAAGATCACTGCCAACACCAAAGGCAACAGCAACACTCAACCAGGCATAAGCTTCAATATTATTTTTTGCCACGCCTTTGCCTTTATTATACGCCCATGCCAGGAAAAACTGTGCTGATGAATTACCTCCTAATGCCGCTTTTCGCCACCAGCTAACGGCTTGAGCATCATTTTGAATCACGCCTTCACCACGAATATACAGCCAACC
Organism: Gammaproteobacteria bacterium; assembly: GCA_028282395.1. The sequence goes on along the minus strand of JANQHY010000289.1, from coordinate 2,358 downwards.
TAAAGCGTATTGCGCATCAGCATTGCCCTGGTCAGCTGACTTACGATACCATGTGGCGCCTTTAGTATAACTCTGAACAACACCGCCATGACCTTCAGTATAGAACTGGCCTAATGTATATTGCGCGTACGCACTACACGCATTTTTTGACTGGTTAGCAAATGCTGTTAACCCGGCAATATCAACCGGTGACCCTGTCATTACCTCTTTTAGTTTTGGACACTTGGTAAATACCTCTTTGCTGAAACTACCAACTTTGGGTTTGGCCTCGGCAGCGGCTGTCTTACTATCTTTTGCTTTAGGCGCGGCTACTAATGGTGAAACCGCTGTTACCATGACTGTTGCAACAACGATTGCTATCATACGCCTATATCTGTTCATCCTATCCATCTTAACCCCTTATTTGCTTTAATTTGCATTTACCACTCTGGTAGCATTTTCGCAGTGGCCGCTACTAATGTCAATCCGGCGCTTGACAGATCCAATAAGCTAGGTTACTCTGAAAAGAGAGTTTTTATTGAGATTATCCATGCAAGCGCAGATGAACGATCATCACATAGCTATTCTTGGCAACACTGCTGCCAACTGCGCTGTCGTCTATGCTTACCGTTACTATGCCCAATAGGGCATATACTTTACTACCACTAATCTATTTCTGTCATTAATTTTTCAACCGCTTATCGGTTTGAAAACAGTTTAATACTATTTTATGTGGAGATATTCCCATGACAACTTACATTGCAAAATGGCCTGATGCCAATGGCCATATCGATTTCACTGAATGTGAAAATGAAACTTGGCATACTCTGTTTACAATGCAGATGGAGACAATTGTTAATCGCGCCTGTCCTGAATTTATTGACGGCCTCGAACAGCTGAATCTACCAGCAGATCAGATTCCACAACTGCCACCGCTTAACAAGGCGTTAACAAAGACTGGTTGGCAGCTCGTTCCTGTTCACGGCACCGTTCTGGTTGATGAATTTTTTCAGATGTTAGCGAATCGTCAATTTCCCGTTGCTAATTTTATTCGTATTCCTGAGGAGCTCCACTACCTACAACAGCCTGATGTTTTTCACGAAATATTTGGTCATGCGCCGCTGCTAATGAACCATGCCTATGCTGATTTTGTCCAATGGTACGGTGAAACCGCACTACAACTAGCGCCAAAATTGCGCAAGATATTAAGTCGACTGTTTTGGTTCACTATTGAGTTTGGTTTAATTAAAACTGACCAAGGCACAAGAATTTTTGGCGGCGGCATTCTCTCCTCCCATCAGGAGACAATTTACTGTCTTGAGTCATCTGAACCGAAACGTTTACCCTTTGACCCACAACGGATACTAAAAACGCCTTACAACTACGATGAGATACAAACCTGTTATTTTATTATTAATAGCCTTGAGGATCTCTACCAACTTAAGGAGAATAGTAGCCTGGTACAGTTACTGCACGACAGTGTAAAACCAAAGAGCGCGGTCATTGCAGCCGCTTGTTAACCTGAAAGGAGAAGATAAATGAGTAAAGAGCATTGTGAAATGTGTTATGCTGGCATGCCAACATTCAGTGAAAACGAAATCACTCAGCAGTTACAAACACTGCCTGAATGGCAATATAATAAAACAAGCCAATCTATTGAGCGGCGTTTTCAGTTTAAGGGCTTCTGTCGCACCATGGCATTTGTTAACGCGATTGCCTGGATCGCCCATCAAGAGAAACACCATCCTGAAATGACCGTAGGTTACAACTATGTCAACGTAGCCTATCAAACGCATGAAGCGGGTGGCATCACTAAAAATGATTTTATCTGCGCACAGCAGGTAAATGAACTTGTTGATGAAACTTAGCAGATAATTTTGATTCTCTTTTCTACTTTTGGGCTGAGGAGAGAATAAACCCGCTACTTTCCCCCTCTCCCACTTTTGCGAGAGGGGGCACGGGAGCGAATAAAGAAACTAAGAGAGCTTTGTAAACAGCGCCTCGACCTCATCACGATTAAATTGATAGGCAGTATTACAAAAATCACAAACTACTTCGACAAACTGATGGTTCGCCAGTATTGCCATTGCCTCATCACGCCCCATAGTAATAATATTTTGTTCAGCTCGCTCCGATGTACAACCACAGCAAAATGTTACTGGCTTAGTTGGGAACAGCTGGCAATCCTGCTTGGCAAGATAGTTCTGCAGTGTTAATAACATCGATGCGTCGGCTGCCGGAACTGTCTGATGACAACAACGCTCCAACTCCTGAGCTCGTTGATCAAATAGTGTCTCAGACAGACCACCACTTTCAGGTAGTGCCTGCAGTACCATGGCAAAAACCGCATGATCAGTCGGTATACAGTAGAAATGCGTT
>JANQHY010000281.1 GCA_028282395.1 Gammaproteobacteria bacterium | reverse complement strand
TGCAATTGTAGTACATATTTATGAATAGTGACTTATTAAGTTATTGAATATATTGAAGTAAAATAAAATGTTTGAGCAATACCAAGATTTTCAGCATGCGGGCCCCGGCCATTCGAGCTTTAATGGGCCACACGCCTTTTTGGGCCCAGGGGCCAAAGAAAATCATAATAATCAACATTTTCATCCAAAAAATGCCGCAACATTAGTTTCCATTTACGATCCGCGTGATGGTGAAGTCTATTTCATAATGGGAAAAACTAACAGTAAAGGGTAGTTGGATACATTTGGCGGTGGTGTTGAGACAAAAGACAAGAAGCGCCAGGGTCCAGCAGCGTATAATTGTGCTAAAAGATAGCTTCGCGAAGAGACTAAGGGAGCTATTAAGGCCAATCTAAATGATCCAGGGCGTACTAAAACGATCGATGCAGTGTCACATAATACAAAGATTTTTGTTACGGATGTGACATCACGACAAAATCGATGGGTTCATCCATTAGCATATGATAATAAATTTCATTCAAGACGTGCGCGCAATGGTGATGAAAAAGAGATGAATGGTTTATATTTGGTTAAATCCACAGACTTGATAAATTACCTAGAGAATCCAAATAATTTAGCTGATAAAAATAGTACGCTACCAGCCCATAATGCACGTGGCACAAGGAATCTTCCCATGCGTTCTTGTGTTAAGGGTTCACTTTCTCAGTTTGAGAGTCTGAATGTTATTAAGCAGCAAGTTGCTGAAATGAAAAGCCGCTACGAAGCACAACTGCAGAATGACCATACACAGCAGTTCTCACCACTCGTAGATAGCCACTCAAACAGTGGTAAGTATTACGATCAAACAAATTTCAGATCATTTAATGAGCTGGTCGATAGAGGATTTCTATCAGCTTCATCAGCATTCTTTAATCACAGTAATGGTTTTGATAGTCAGGCGTTACAACTCCAACAGCAAGAATTGGCAAATGTTGGCATTGTCCCTGAACAAACACCCAGCGGCATGACACCAAGATAATAAACTTTGTCTAAAGGCAACTGCTTGCCCTGTTTTCGCGAGGAACACCGTGACGAAGCGATCCAGCAACAATTGTTGATAATGACTGCGGCACTGGATTCCTTCGCTACGCTCGCAATGACAAAACTTCTAGTTATTATTTAGTCAATAATGACATTCGTTTTTAAGTTAACGCCTGAATAATTTGTCGCGTTAAGCCAATTGCGGTTTCGCTCTCAGGCAGTGGGCAGTGCAATCGGGTGGCACTTTTCATCGCCGCCTTGGGATGTTTATTTAGTAGCCCAATGAGTTTTTGCGGTTCAATTGGGCTGTTGTCACTGAATTCAATTGTTAAGCGTTGTTGTTGAACGCTGACCTTTTTAAGTTTAATCACAGCGCTCGCGCGTTTGAGATGAGCTAGAGAGAAAAGATTCTCTGTTGCTTCAGGTAGTGCGCCGAAGCGATCAATCATCTCGATTTTCATCTCTTCAATCTCCTCATCAGTTTCACAGTTGGATAGGCGCTTATAGAGCACTAAACGGCTATGTACATCGGGAAGGTAGTCGGCAGGAATAATGGCGCTGATGCCTAACTGTAAATCAACAGTTTCATCGGCAGTTGGTTCGAGTATAATGGTTTCTCCCGCTTTCAGCGCTTTTACTGCACGTTCGAGCATCGACATATAAAGGGTAAAGCCGACCTCTTCAATATGGCCACTCTGTTCTTCACCGAGCATCTCGCCAACACCGCGGATTTCCAGATCGTGAGTAGAAAGTGTAAAACCGATACCAAGTTCTTCTAGTGCGCTAAAGGCTTCAAGCCGTTTTTTGGCATCGCCTTTTAATGTTTTGACCTCGGGCACGAATAGATAGGCATAAGCTTGATGGTGAGAGCGACCAACGCGACCACGCAGTTGGTGCAGTTGCGCTAAGCCGAAACGGTCAGCACGGTCAATGAGAATAGTATTCGCTGTTGGTATATCGATGCCTGATTCAATGATGGTTGTGCAGACTAGAAGATTATTGCGACCGTGATAAAAATCGGTCATCACCTGTTCAAGTTGGCGTTCACGCATTTGGCCATACGCAATAGCAATGCGGGCTTCTGGAATAAGTTTAGCAAGGTCGTCAGCAGTTTTTTCAATTGTGGCAACGCGATTATGAACAAAGTAGACTTGACCGCCGCGCATGATTTCACGCATCACCGCTTCGCGCAGCAGATGAGATTGTGATGAGTGAATAAATGTTTTAACTGCCAGCCGTTTTGCTGGTGGCGTGGCGATGAGTGAAAGATCGCGGATGCCAGCGAGTGATAAATTAAGTGTGCGTGGAATCGGTGTTGCCGTTAAGGTTAAGATATCCACTTCAGCACGCAGAGTTTTTAGGCGATCTTTATGACGTACGCCAAAACGATGCTCCTCATCGATAATTAATAGGCCAAGATCGCTGAAGTTGATATCGCGCTGTAGTAGACGATGTGTGGCAATGATGATATCAATTTTCCCTGCTTGCAACTGTTCTAGGGCTTTCTTCTGCTCGCTAGTTGAGCGGAAACGTGATAACAGACTAATATTAACCGGCCAGTCGGCAAAGCGATCGCAAAAATTCTCATAGTGCTGCTGTGCAAGTAGGGTGGTGGGAACAAGCATTGCCACCTGTTTACCATTCTGTGCAGCAATAAAAGCTGCGCGCATTGCTACCTCAGTTTTGCCAAAGCCGACATCACCACAAATCAACCGATCCATCGTTTTATCGGAGCACATCTCTTTTATTACCTCATTAATCGCCAGTGCTTGATCGGCAGTCTCCTCAAAAGGGAAGCTATCTGCAAAGCGCTCATACTCCTCTTGTGGGAAATTGAAGTGGTAGCCTTTACGTGCATGGCGCTGAGCATAGACGGCAAGTAGTTCTGCTGCAGCATCATGGGCTTTTTGTGCAGCACGGCGTTTTGACTGTTGCCACTTCTGGCTACCAAGAGAGTGTAATGGTGCATGGTCGCTGTCGGCGCCACCATAACGGCTGATGTGGTGAAGTGAGCTAACCGGCACATAGAGGTTATTGTCATTGGCATAGCTGATAAGCAGGTAGTCATCGCTATGGCCGTCAACAGTAATCGTTTCTAACCCCTGGTAACGGCCAACACCATGATCGATATGGACAACCGGATCGCCAATCTTAAGTTCAGTAAGGTTGCGAATCAGTGCTTCGGGTTGGAGTGATGTTCGTTTGCGTCGCCGACTTTGGCTGACATGTTGGCCAAGGAGCTCATTTTCGCTGATGATAGTGAATGCCGGTTCGTGGCAGATAACCCCTGCTGTTAATGGTGCAGTGGTTAAGTAGTTGCCAGGCTTATCAGCATATTCCTGCTGAAACTGTTGCCAGTCTGATAACGGTTGGCAGGAGATACTGTTTTCACGCAACAGAGTAAGTAGGCGCTCACGACGCCCGCTACTTTCTGCACAGAAAAGCGTTGGTTGTGAGGCCTCTTTAAGAAAATGCTTTAACAATTGACAAGGGTCTTCTGCATGTGGGTTGAGCTGCAGTGGTGGTAACGATGAGCCATTAAAAGCATTGGTCTGTTTTTTATCTTTAACTTTATAATTGACTTTTATCTGTTTGAAATTTTTAATCAAAGAGAAGAGGTTGTTTTCAGCAAGGAACAGCTGCTCAGGGGGTAAAATGGGTTGGCTAATATCGTGACTCAGTTGATCGTGACGTTGACACAATGTTTGCCAAAAGGTTTGGTAGGCATCACTGCTATTGTCACAATGGATGAGTAAGCTTTCAGCTGGCAAGTAATCGAACAGTGTTGCCGTGGCAGTGAAAAATAGTGGCAGATAGTATTCAATGCCTGCTGTGGGGTGTCCATTGCTGACAGCTTGGTAGAGTGGGCAATTGGCTGGGTTGCCACTAAAACGGTCGCGCCACTGTTGACGAAATAGTGCGATGGCCTCTTCATTGAGAGGGAACTCTTTGGCAGGGAGCAGCTCAATTGAGGTTACCTGGTCAATTGACCGTTGGCTGTCAATGTTGAAGGTGCGTAGTGTTTCAATTTCATCATCAAAGAGTTCGATGCGATAAGGGTAATCGCTACCCATGGGGAAAATATCCATCACAGCGCCACGGATGGCAAATTCACCATGGCGCTCAACTTGTGAGACGCTATGATAGTTGCTGTTGATTAATTGGTCACGCAGTGTTTGTAACGATAGGCGATCACCAAGTTTCAGTGACAAGGCATGGGCGCCAATAAAGCTTTCGGGGGTTACGCGTTGCCCTAATGTGCTAATAGCGAGAATCAGTATTCCTTGTGACAGCCGTGGAAGCTGTGCTAGCAGTTTCAGTCGTTGTGAGACAATATCTTGGTGGGGAGAAAAGTGATCGTAGGGGAGTGTTTCCCAATCAGGAAATTGATGGATTGCTATCGTAGGATTGAAGAAATGAATGGCCTGCTCCAGAGCAGGAATTTGGCTAGAGTTGGCGGTTAGTACCACTGTTAACTGTTGGTGATTGCTAGCAGCATTTGCAATGGCTAGTGCTGCAGCAGAGTGGGGTAGCTCAGGCCAGTAACAGGTATGAGAGGCGGTTGATGGTAGCGGCGGCGCAAATAACGACATCGATTTATCTATATTTTTTATCATAGTTAAGTAAAAAAGTTAATGTTAATTATTGGTTAGTAAAATATTCCCCACAGGCCGGCAATCAGGCCAAAAACGGAGGTGATGATAATAATAGCAGCGGTGAAGTATTTATACCAGCCACGCAGAGAGTATTTCTCTGGTAGCGTTTTTATTGCCAGGACAAACAGAAAGCCAAGGACAATGGGTAATAATAGTGCATTCATTACATTCACGGCGACGCCGATCTTAACCAGATTAATACCGGAGCCAACAAATAGCGCTCCAAGAATGAGCGTCACGGCGTAAGTGGTGTAAAACCAGGGAGCTTCTCTAGGGTGATGCTCGAGCGAGTGTTTATAGCCGGTGACTTCGCCGAGTGCCCAGGCAGCAGTGAGTGAGACAACGACCGCCGCAACCAGTGAGGCACCAATCATACCGATGGCAAACAGGATGCGACCGACATTCTCGCCAAGAAAAGGGGTTAAGGCATGGCTGATCTGCTGGACAGTATCAAGTGGGGTATTGGGGTGTTGAGTGCCAACCGTCGCTGCAACCGCCATCAACACCGATGCCATAATGACCTGGGTAATGATTGCGCCAATCGCAGTATCCCAGCGTGCTGGATTGAGCTCTTTCACAGTCAATTTTTTGTCTACAACGGCAGACTGTTGATAGAAAATCATCCACGGCATAATCACAGCGCCAATGTTGCCAGCCATTAGGTAGAGGTAGTCGCCGTTGCGAAATGGCATCTGAAAGAGTTGCTGCATGATCGGCTTTAGGCTCGGATGTGATTTCCACGCAACGTAAATGAAGACCAATTCAAATAGGCCAATGGCAACAATAATCCGTTCGATGGAGCGGTAACTACCAGTTAATACCATTACCACTAGGAAAATAACAGTTAATGTAAGGGTGGCCCAGCTTGGTACCCCAAACATTAGTCCAACACCGGTTAGGCCGCTATATTCTGATAGAATGGCCCCAATGCAAGCGACAATTAGTGTTGATACCGATAGCCAGGCCCAGGCTTTACCAAAGTGGTGGCGAATCAATTCGCCATGGCCCATGCCAGTGGTGATGCCGAGACGGACAGTGAGCTCCTGGCAGATATAGAGAATAGGGATGAGAATAAATTGTGCCAACAGAAGTTTATAACCAAACAGGGCGCCGCTTTGTGCAGCAGTGATTAGGCTACCAGCATCGGTATCGGCAAGCATGACAGCAATGCCGGGGCCAACGACTGAGAAGAACAGAAGTAACGCAGCAGGAAGTTTCATAATACCTTTTCTCTCTCTCATGCTGTACTCCTTCTATTGGTTGCATTGCTATTATAAAATAAGCCGAGGCAAATGGCTATGTTAGGTTTATCCACTATTTCCATTTCGCATCGACTGGTAGGCGGTTGCGTTGCTATCCGGACTAGGTAATAATGGCTTTTCCGTGCAGTTGGCAGAAAAGTCGGGTGACCGGCAGGAGAGACATTGAAACCACATTGCTTATCGCGCCTGTTGTTGTGCAGTACGATTATTTTTACTAGCGCAGTTATTGTGAGTGTTCCACTCTCTGCTGCAGCGGCTCAGCAGGGTGCAAGTGTATCATCCGCCCCCAAGCCGGTTGTGAAAAGTGATGACTCGTTAAGTGACCTATTTGAGTCGACAGGATCAGCTGACGCTAAAGTGCTGCGTAAGGATTTGACTATCGAAAATTCTGTGATCGAAAAGCAGCAATCCTCACAAAAGAAAATTGCAAAGATTCCCTTT
>JANQHY010000239.1 GCA_028282395.1 Gammaproteobacteria bacterium | reverse complement strand
GTATTTCATTGCCAGACGGCGAAAAGCTTTTTTAATGGTATCATTATCAGCATCGCGCGCGACACCTAACACCTCGTAATAGTCCCGTTCCCGTTCTTGTGCCATATAGATTACCTTGCCTTATAAATAAACAAACGCAAGGATGGCAGATAGTCTGCATCCTCGCGTTGTCGGGGTTATATATTATTGTTTGTCGCCTTCATCCTTATCGTTGACTTCCTCAAACTCTGCTTCCACTGCATCATCAGCACCAGCTGATTGCTCGCCAGCAGTATTACTACTTTCATCTGCAGCAGCACTTTCAGCAGCTCCAGGTCCCGCAGCACCATCAGCTCCTGCTGCGCCCGCAGCCTGTTGAGCCATGGAAGCCAGTGACATGGTGGCATCAGACAATACTTTTGTCTTGCTTTCGATAAGCTCTTTATCGCTACCTTTAACAGCCTCTTTCAGTTCGCTCATAGTCGTTTCGATTTTCGCTTTCTCGTCAGCACTGATTTTGTCGCCGTTTTCACTGAGCATTTTTTCCACAGCGTGGAGGATACTATCCGCTTCATTACGCGCTTTGACTAATTCACTAAATTTCTGATCCTCTTCCGCATGTTGCTTAGCATCATCAACCATTTTGTTGATCTCATCCTCTGATAATCCACCACTGGTTTGAATTTTAATCGATTGTGATTTACCGGTGGCTTTATCTTTCGCATGAACATGCATGATACCGTTTGCATCGATGTCGAAGGTAACCTCGATTTGTGGCATACCACGTGGCGCAGGTTGAATATCAGTCAGATCAAAACGACCGAGTGATTTATTTTGTGCCGCTTGCGGCCGTTCACCCTGTAATACATGAATAGTCACTGCACTTTGGTTATTTTCTGCTGTTGAGAAAATTTGTGCCGCTTTCGTTGGGATAGTGGTGTTCTTCTCAATGAGTTTGGTCATCACGCCACCCATTGTTTCAATACCAAGCGATAATGGTGTGACATCGAGTAATAGGACATCTTTAACATCACCTGATAATACCGCACCTTGAATAGCAGCACCCATGGCAACCGCTTCATCAGGAATGGCATCTGTGCGGGGCTCTTTATCAAAGAACTCTTTTACCATCTCCTGGACTTTCGGCATCCGCGTTTGGCCACCAACCAGAATGACATCGCTGATCTCGGTAATACTTTTATTGGAATCCTGCAGAGCAATACGGCAGGGCTCAATACTACGTTTAATTAGATCTTCAACTAATGATTCCAGTTTGGCACGTGTCACTTTAATGTTAAGGTGCTTCGGACCGCCAGAGTCAGCAGTGATGTAAGGCAGATTGACATCCGTCTGTTGCGCTGTTGAAAGCTCAATTTTGGCTTTCTCGGCAGCCTCTTTCAGACGTTGCATCGCTAAAGGATCTTTGGTGAGATCAATCGCCTGCTCTTTTTTGAACTCTTCTGCCAGGTAGCTGATCAAACGGTTGTCAAAATCTTCACCGCCAAGGAAAGTATCGCCGTTGGTAGCTAACACTTCGAATTGATGTTCGCCATCGATTTCAGCAATTTCGATAATAGAGATATCAAATGTACCACCACCGAGGTCATAGACCGCGATAACAGAATCGCCGCGTTTTTTATCCATGCCGTATGCCAGTGCCGCAGCAGTTGGCTCATTGATAATACGTTTCACCTCAAGGCCAGCAATGCGTCCAGCATCTTTCGTTGCTTGACGTTGTGCATCATTAAAGTAGGCGGGTACGGTAATCACTGCCGCATTGACCTCTTTGCCGAGGTAATCTTCAGCAGTCTTTTTCATCTTTCTTAATACTTGTGCAGAGATTTGCGGCGGCGCCTGTTTTTCGCCATTGATTTCAACCCAAGCATCGCCATTGTCTGCTTTAACAATCTTGTAAGAGACATGTGCAGCGTACTCTTGTACTTCATCAAATTTATGGCCGATCAGGCGTTTAGAACCGTAAATCGTGCCATCAGGATCAGTGGCCATTTTACGTTTGGCTGCTTCACCAATAAGGGTTTCATCTGTGCCGAAGCTCACTACTGAAGGTGTAGTGCGGCGTCCTTCTGCGTTCTCAATGACGCGTGTTTTATCGCTTTCACGGATTGCAACACAGGAGTTGGTGGTTCCCAGGTCGATACCAATAATTGTTTCTGCCATTTATTTCCTCCGAATCATTGTCAAGTTGTTACTTTGTTCAATTGCATAACTACTTAATAAGGGCATTTTTCGCCGTTTCAAGGAGAAAATTGTATTTTTCCTTATCATTTCCATAGATCGCTGATGAATTACTGAGTAAATGCTTTAAAACTAAAGCTACAGCCGCTAGGACTCGAGCTGCAGCGTCTTTTCGCGCCTTTCCCTTGCCAGTTTGGCCCTAAAACAATCGTGGCGTTGTAGGGGGTGTCCAATTTTACTGCGATAATAATTTTTCCATCCGGTTTGTTATTTTTATAATGCATGATTGTATAGTCACATCGTAATGTCCCGGCGTGTATATCGGCGATTGCCTCTTCAAAGCCAGATTCTCCCTGGACGTCTCCATGAATAGGGTAAGTTTGATTATAGGAGATGAACCAGTTGACACCACTATAGGGCCAGCTAGTTGCGGTTTGGCGCTGCGCTATAATTTTAGCGAGACTTGGGCAGGTATGAATGCCTTTAGTTGGCACGGGGGTTGCTGTTGTTGTGGTATTATTTTTGCCGCTGACACTACTTTTCGTTGGTATGCGATTGCTCTGAAGATCGCTGATGCTTAGTTTTTGCGACATTTGCTGCCAATTAGGCAGCTGATAGCTGAAGATGGCGACCAGAATTATTAAGGTGATATATTGTAAGATAAAAGTTTGTTGGTGGTTGCGAATCAGTAGAGTGGGTAAGTTGGCCTTTCTTAGTTGAAAATGGTTGCGTAGACTAAGGCAGAGCGCGGGAATGATAAAAAGTATTAGCCATACGAAAAACCAACGATTATCAAACTTCATGGCAATGAGTGTGGTAAGCCAAATGATTACTGAATAAAAGATAAAGAGCGCATGGCTGCGGGTGATTTTGCTATATATTTCGCGCTGCTGCTCATTAAGCAGACCGATTTTGGCCTGTTGCTGCTGACGCCACAAAAGGAGTAATGCCAGAAGAATCCATTCAATTGTTAACCATAATAGCATTAGAGCAGCCTTTCGTTATTCACGTATGTTGTAAATTATACAAGTTACCATTTGCCACTGCAAAACAGTCGTTGGCAATAGGGATGGGTGAGGAGCATTGGCTTTTTTGCTATTTTGTGTCAGAATGGCCGCCTCAATAGTCGACCCCCGAGCAGGGGTAAATAAACATGAATAAACAACAAGATTTTGATGTGATAATTATTGGTGGCGGCCATGCCGGTACTGAAGCGGCGCTGGCAGCAGCACGACTTGGTGCACGTACGCTGTTGCTAACCCACAATATTGAGACAATTGGCCAGATGTCATGTAATCCTGCAATTGGTGGTATCGGTAAGGGCCACTTGGTGAAGGAGATAGATGCCTTGGGTGGTGCCATGGCGCAGGCAGCTGATTTAGCAGGGATTCAATTTCGTACGCTAAATCGCCGCAAAGGACCGGCCGTACGCGCTACACGGGCGCAGGCAGATAGAGCACTTTATCGTCAGGCAATTCGCAATAAAGTTGAGTCGGCTGCTAACCTAATGGTATTTCAGCAGCCGGTGGTTGACCTGTTATTACAGGGAGAGCGAGTTGTCGGTGTGAAGACACAGATGGGCTTGAACTTCCACGCACGGACGGTGGTACTAACTACTGGTACGTTCTTGGGCGGTAAGATCCATATTGGTGATCGCAATTATCAGGGCGGCCGTGCTGGTGACCCGCCTGCTATTGCATTGGCACAGCGGTTGCGCGAGATGCCATTCAGTGTTGGTCGTCTGAAAACCGGTACGCCACCGCGAATTGATAACCGTACGATTGATTACCAACAGCTCGCGGCGCAACCAGGAGATGAGCCCAGACCGATTTTCTCTTTTATGGGGCATCGTGACCAGCATCCCGCTCAGTTGAGTTGTCATATTACCCATACTAATGAGCACAGCCATGAGATTATTCGTGCCAATTTGTCACGCTCAGCCATGTATGGCGGTAACATTGAGAGTGTTGGGCCACGCTACTGCCCATCAATTGAAGATAAAGTGGTACGCTTTGCTGATAAGGGTTCTCATCAGATCTTCCTTGAGCCGGAAGGGTTAAATAGTCGCGAAGTTTATCCAAATGGCATCTCTACCAGTTTACCTTTTGATGTGCAGCAGGCGTTTATTCATACCATTAAAGGGCTTGAGCAGGCACACATCACCCGTCCTGCGTATGCAATCGAGTATGACTATTTTGATCCGCGTGATTTGCAGCCGACGCTAGAAACCAAATATATTTCAGGCCTATTTTTCGCTGGCCAGATTAACGGTACCACAGGCTATGAAGAGGCAGCGGCACAAGGGCTCTTGGCTGGAACCAATGCTGCTTTACAAGCACAGGAGCGTGAACCGTGGTCGCCACGACGTGATGAGGCCTATATCGGCGTGTTAGTCGATGATTTAATTACTCGTGGTACGCAAGAACCCTACCGCATGTTTACTTCGCGTGCCGAGTACCGCTTGTTGTTGCGCGAAGATAATGCTGATCAGCGTTTGACAACGATTGGTCAGCGTTTGGGCTTGATCGATGCAGAGCGTTGGCAGCGTTTTGAGCACAAGCGCGAAGCAATTGAGCAGGAGCGTCAGCGGTTAGCAGCATTGTGGTTTGTGCCGGGCACACAACAGGGAGAGGCATTACAGCAAGCGATTGAGCAGCCGATTAAACGCGAATATTCAGCGCTGGATCTTCTTAAGCGCCCTGATGTTAGTTATGACCAGTTGCGCCAGATAGAGGTATTTGGTCCTGGGGTGGAGGATGCTCAGGTTGCTGAGCAGGTAGAGATTACTGCTAAGTATGCTGGATACATTGACCGTCAGCAGGCGGAGATTGCTAAGCAACAGAACTACGAGGCGTTGGCGTTACCACTAGATTTTGATTATCAGCAGATCCGCGGATTATCCGCAGAAGTGGTAGAGAAACTGAATCGAATTAAACCGACAACCGTGGCAATGGCTGCGCGTATTCCCGGTGTGACACCAGCAGCTATTTCACTGCTGCTTGTCTATCTGAAAAAACAGCGCCGTAGTAGTTAACTGCCCGTTAAAATACAAATCTGGCGCCGACCCCATAGGGGATATGCTGATCAGTAAATACTTGTGACAGTTTTGCTTGCGTCTGCCTACCGGTGCAGTGGCCGCTGACAATGAAGGTCGGGTCGATTGTCTGTAGATCAGCAATAGTCGGATCAATGCGATCGGCTAATTCTGGTGAGGCAAGATGAAAGCCGCCCATGACAAGATGGACCTCAGTTGAGTTTAATAGTGTCGTAGCATGTTTGGTGGCATTAATGATGCCGGTATGTCCGCACCCGGTAATGACGCCTAATCCTCTATTTTTAAAATTCATGATTAAACACTGTTCATCAATAATATCAGGCGAGTTGCGCCAAGTATCATTATCTAAGCGGAATTCGTCTGGCATCCCCTGCTCATAATTTGTGGTGCGTGGCACCTCACCAGAGATGAGTAGTGTCTCGGCAAACAGGCTAGTCGGTGTGGTCGACTCAATCACGTTGCCACCATGTTTTTCGATTTCCTCTTTTGTTAAATTATAACTGCTGCGAATGTTGCCATCTTCACCAAACGCGCGCGGTAGAAATAGTTCTGGATGTACATAGACAGGCAAGTTACTTTTGTTGATTGCCTTAAGAGCGCTTACGGTTCCACCAAAGTGATCAAAATGACCATGTGATAAGACAATTGCTTCAACCTCACTTAAATCTAACCCAAGCCGATCGGCATTTTCGACGATTAACCCAGCATCTGGGCCCGTATCGAACAGTAAAGTATTCACTCTTTCACCAACTTTAACGCGTATAAATAGCGAAAGGCCATTGCAGGCGCGACAGCAGTCTGCGCCACACAGTTGACTCTGTTTGCGTACTCCAAAGCGGTCTTGAAACTCATTCCAATAGACGCCAGTGCTATTTTTAGAGAATGGATCAGCAACATTATCCATTAAAACAAAAATTTCTACTTCATCTATTTGTTTGAGTTGGTGCATAATCGTCGCCTTTTTCTTTTTTCATTATGCGATTTAACACATATTGGTGAATAACTGCTAGCAATTGTATCGACAAGTCACTTGTTATGCAATAACTACGTCGGCTTCTAATAAGTTGTAAAATTCCTGTATTGTCTAGTACTGGTATGATGTTTGTTCAAGCCGTTCTATGAATAAATGGTGTGGGATAGTTACCGTAAATTTACCTGGCAGAGTAAAACATGAAAAAAATAGAAAACTATAATTTTACTTATAGATAAATTGTAATTTCTCTAAAGCAGCGATTGAGAAATATAATTATTGGTCAAAATAATACTTGATATGTTTTTCCGTAAGATTTATTTTATTATGACTTAAAATTATTTAAGTGGGTTTTGGTGAAAAATAGTTTAAGGGCAGTTGTTATGTTTAAAAAAAGGAAAGGAACGGGTATTGATGATCAGCAATCACTCGATAATAAAAATAATCAGACACTACTAAGAGTGAATGATGAGAATCTAGAAGATGATAATTTGCAAAAGTCGATGTTGGCAGCTGATTTTGATGAAAATGATAGCATTATAGATATAAATGAGTACGATGAAGATCGTATAACGATTTCCACAAGGGATTTTAACGAAAGAAGAAGAGGGCGGATAACAAATGTTTGTGTAAAGATGGCAAAGTGGACGATGACGATAAAGAGTGCTGTATCGCCAACAACACTTCTTGCTTACGCACCAAAATCCTCATTTTGGCGTGTGTTTCCTTCTCGTTTTCTTCAGTCCATACCTTTATCGATGATAACAGCGTTTGCAGCATGGCAAGAAGAGAAGAAGCAGCCAAAGAGTAACTCTCAGCGCGCTAAAGGGGTTACAACAGCGGTTATAAAAGATTTAGTGATGTCAGGTGTGGTGAGAGCGGCCTATAGTGGTGGCGGATTGGTTATGCAATATTGGCTTGGGCAGGATAAGCAATATTTCTCATCAGACTTTGATGGCAATCTCTCATGGATCCACAATTATGATGATAGCGTTTGTCTGCAGAGGAATCGCTTTGGCTGGGGATATGGCGGCGCGGTGCTTTTTATTGTCATGTTGCAGATGGGATTCTATTTGCGTGATAAGTATAAAGCTGAGGAGGACATAGATGATGTGAGCCCAGGCCATTGTATCGTAAAAGATAATAATCTTTGTAGTAATATGGTGGTTTCAACAATGATGCTATCGACGGCAGTAGGGGTTGATTTCGCTACCCATTACCTTTCTGTTAAGCTCGCTCATGAGTATCGGCCAATTGATTATCGGCTTGACTTTAATTATGATGATCAATCATTGGATTTGCCGTGGTATCAATGGCTAATGGCGCTTCCATATCCCGTAAGTAACTGTGCTAGCAAGGACCAATCTTTGCATAACTTCTTTAGCGGTCATCTTGCATTTGTTGGCAAGGTGATAGGGTTTACTACTGCGGCAGCTTATAACAAAGGCAAAATACTCTCCCCTACAACAATAGTTGCTGTAGGGCTTGTAGTTGATGGTGCAGTAACGGTTATATACCCAACCTATGGGTCGGGCTGCCATAGTCTCGATGCGGGTTGGGAGGGGCTATCGTTCGGCTTTGTTGTTGGA
>JANQHY010000237.1 GCA_028282395.1 Gammaproteobacteria bacterium | reverse complement strand
TATAATGCGACCTGTCTGTGCTATGCCATTCGGCTAAAAGCAGCGCTGGCTATCGCAGTCTACTCGCCCTCGGCTTCGCCTCTCCCTGGCTCGCAGCGTGTGCATATTGCTTTAAGGCTTCTTCTTGACAATCTTCTTCTAACTCTGTTTCAGGATAATAATGTTCACAAACCTCATCAGCTACCTCCTCGTCCACGCCAAGAAAATCCATGACTGCTGCCCTAACATAAGTACCGGATCTTCCAATACCGGCTCCACAGCAAATATATACATTTTTCCCTGTAAACACAGCATGAGTTGTCATTGCCGACACAGCGGCCATTTGGGACTGACTAGGTGCAGTATAATCCACAGTTTTAAGTGGGATCCCGCCATAAGTCCTAACAGGTGTTATACTAGTATGTTCTTTTACTATCTGATCTACCTCACCAGATTGAATTGCGTCAGCATCTCCAACCATAATTAAGGTGTCAATTTGCTTTTCCTTCAATGACAGTACATCACTTTTAATAGCTTCATGTGAATAATCACTTTGATACCCTGGCGCATGCCCAACGTGAACCCTGCTAGCAAACAAACGCATATTTGCATTTTGCGCTTCAGACAGAAAATCTAAATTATGATAAGAGGGGGATTGTTGCATGTCTGACATATCAATTTTTATGTTAGACACACGGTAAAAAAACTATATTTAACTAATTTATTTTGTTTTTAACAAAGCATAAAATTATGTAACATTTTATTAATATTGTTAAAATCTATCTTTTAAACTAAGGGTTCGGTTAATTGGAATAGAATAACCTCTCTTCTAAACAATCGTTAAAAAAACCCCTAAACAATTACCTGAACACCTGATGCCTCAACTTGATAGCAAGTAGAATAACAAGCCGATTGTTAATAACCCCATTTTTGAATGCTAGCTGCTTTGAGGCGATTATCTATGCAACATGATGGAGTATCCAGGTTGAGTTGCCTGTAACTTTACGCATTAATAAATCACTAAGACTCAAACCCATAATCCGGCTTCAGCCAGCCGGAGCTAAGCTCGATTCATAGTGATGCTCAAGTTCAATATCTGCACTCTGGCCAAAGTATTCCTGCAGTTTAGCCACACTACTATCAGACCCTGTCTTGTGATTAACTTTATCATCATAAACTGCTGCCGCCATAAGAATATTTTGCACATCAGATGTGCTTCTACAGAACGAATCAAAGGCATGAGGATATCGGTTGCTTATGACCCGATCTATCAATTTCTCAAAAGTCAGTTTCCGAGCATAGTATCCCCGATCCAAGAGCTCCTCCTGGTATTGCTCGTTTGCAGGGTTGATCTCAGGTTCAGGTGGGTTCCTATTATCAGAGGTATATACTGTCCTGACTAAATCTCTTAACAATTCGATTTTATCAGCACGGCGTGGTGCGGTCTTGTCCTGTTTTCTAAGGGAGGCAATTTTATCTTCAGCAACCGTCCTGATATCATCACGCCTGGATATTTTTTGACTATAATTTTCCCGGTGCCAATAAGAGAAAAATCCAAAGGATGCCAGCCTACTCGGGGGTTTCTGAGCGCGGACTGTTGGCGGCCCGTCAGTAGTGACAGTAGCATCAGTGGTAACGGTAATGTCAGTAGTAGCAGTAGTATCAGCAGTAATGGTATCATCAGTGGTAACGGTAGCGTCGTCAGTAGCAGTGGTAGTATTATTAGCTTTTTTCGTTTTGTACGACTGATACAGGTTATATGCCGTTTTAAGTAGCACCACACCACAAACAACAGCAGCAGTAATACCCATTCCCAATGCAACGGCCGGTGCTGTCGCCGGGTTTAACATTAAAACTGCAATCCCGGCAAGGGCAACAGCAGTCAACGCCGTATTTACGGTATGATTAAGAACTTCTTTCCTGTAGTGCTTAGAGAGCTTAGGATCATCTTTGTGAGTCCACCATTGATGTAAGTTCTGTACCAAGTTAACGGCACTATGGACAGAAGCCAGCCCAATCACCCCTATAAACATTGCCGGAGTGGCTACAGCAAATACAGGCGCGGCAGCCAGTGCTCCAGTAACGGCTATAGTGGCTAATATTGCTTTTGTCCACATTGTCAATAAATTTAAATAAGCTCCTAAGTTTTTGTTTTTATGTTGAAAGAATTCGAATGTGGCAGCAACTGCAAAGCCAATATCGGTTATGGCAGCAATGGGAAAGAGCGTATAGTGTAGCCCGGGATGATCTAAAATAGGGGCAAAAGCTGCCTTGGATTTCAGAGCAAAAATAGTAGTGAATATGCCTAGCTGAACAAGGCTTATTTTTAATTTAGCTCTCAGTAGCCTTCTAGCATGCTTAGGCCCTTTACCGGCGACAAAGGGCACCGGACCTGCCTCTTCGTCTTCGTCAGCCTCTACTGTGTCACCAACAACATCATCACTTTCATCAGCGTCATCCACTAACGGATCTGTATCACCTACAGCTCCTGAAAACATAGGAAACTCCTTTTCATCATGACCCCACTTTTCGCGCCTGCCAAGATTCATTGGCTTAGGAACGCCCCCATTTGAGTTTACACAGGCCAAAATAGAAATGATATTAGTATAAATAACATAACCAACGCCATCACAGGCAAAACCCTATAAAATAGTGTTCACTACACCAGGTTGATTGGATTAGTTTGCACTAGCGAACAATACTTTGGGTAATGGCAAGTGGTAGTTGGTTTTCGATGTAATCGAGGAACGCTTCACTGACTGTTTGTTGTAAATAGGCTCTATCGTAGGGAAGAGAAATAATCTTTTCAGGTGCATTATCGATTGCTAACTGTGGCCAGCTAGGATTACCAATAGCAATGCGCCCCAAAGTGATACAATCTACTCCAAGTTTCAGTGCCGCTTCAGCCTGCTGCGGCGTATGAATACCACCACCTGAAATTAAGGTAATTTCATCACCCAATGCTTTACGAACATAACTCACTAACGGCTCTTTCGCTTGCTGCGCATTGGGAAGTGGTGTCATCACATCACCTAGCGACAAATCTATAAAATCAGCACCCGCCTCACTAAGCCATTTAGCGATCTGGATCGTCTCATCAATATCCAATCCATCACCCACCGGCGATAACCGCACGCCAATAATAAAGTTTTTGGAAACTCGCTCTCGGCAGGCATGCACAATATCGACAATCAATTTGGCACGCCCTGTGAGGGTACCACCATACTCGTCGGTGCGCAAGTTAGTTGTGGTACTAATAAACTGGGTAAG
Organism: Gammaproteobacteria bacterium; assembly: GCA_028282395.1. Next base: position 145 of record JANQHY010000237.1, on the reverse strand, counting down.
CAAATAACCATTAGCCCCGTGTAACTCCACACCGGCAAAACCAGCCTTCGCTGCGAGCCAGGGAGAGGCGAAGCCGAGGGCGAGTAGACTGCGATAGCCAGCGCTGCTTTTAGCCGAATGGCATAGCACAGACAGGTCGCATTAT
>JANQHY010000233.1 GCA_028282395.1 Gammaproteobacteria bacterium | reverse complement strand
GAGCAGCGCCAGAATGGAAGCGATATCTGACATAATCCAGAAACCACTATTGACTGATGGCATGAGAAGAAACAGTGAGCAGAGTAACGTGAAGAGAATCCCTTGGGTTAATAGTAAAACCACTGGCACATTGTTACGATTAATTTTACTGAATAGTGCCGGGATGCTGCCATCCTGACTGGCAACCAGTAATCCCTTGGTTGGGCCGATAATCCAGGCGCCAACGCCACCAATGGCACCGCAAACAATCATTAATGCTAGTATCGGCATCAGGGCGGTTAGGTGGAAAGCCTTGAGAAAAGGTTCAAATGCCTGTAATACGCCGGTGACTAAGTTGAGCTGCTTGGCCGGGACAACCATCGCAATCGCTAAAGAGGAGAGGACGAGGCCAGCGAGAATAATGATCGTTGAGTAAAGCAGTGCACGTGGGTAACTGCGCTGCGGATTTTTGACTTCGCGAGCATGTGTTGCCGACATCTCAATACCAATAACGCTAAATATGACACCATTAAAAAAAGCAAGATTATGGCTAGAGCTAATGTCTGGCAGCAATGCTTTGGCAGAAAAGCTGATTTGTGTGTTGTGGCCGCTGCTTATCCAGACGGCTGCCAGCGCAATCATTGTCGCCATTGGAATGAGGGTACCAACAATTGCCGAGATATTGCTTAATAGGCCTGTTGCCTCCATGCCGCGCAGGTTAATCCAGGTAATAGTCCAAAAAAGTACAATCGTTGTAATGAGCATATACCAGCGGCTACTATCAAGTTTGGGGTCGATGCAATAAGCAACGGTTCCGGCGATCAGTGCCAGAATAGTTGGGTACCAGAACAGGTTATAGATCCATTGCAGCCAGATTGTGATAAATGCTGAGCGGCGACCAAATGCTTCACGCACCCAGATATAAATGCCGCCGCGTTCAGGCCAGGCGGTTGCTAATTCGGCTGATACAAGTGCGGAGGGGATAAAAAAGCACAGGCCGGCAACGATATAATAAAAGATAAGTGATAGGCCATATTCGGCCGTCATTGGCAAGTTACGAATACTATCGATGGCGATAATGTTAATCATTACCAAATGAAATATTGAAAGCACACGTTGATTATTGGTTTTTTTCATTCGATTATTCATGCCTCAAGGTTTTAGGGGGTTAGTTAATTATGCTCTTTTAGCTGCTTTAGCGCAGCCTGATAGCCGCCATGGCCAAATGCCATGGTGCGGGCAACTCGTCCAATGGTTGTGACGCTCACTTCTGTCGCTTCGTGAATTTGGCGGTAGGAGTGCTTTTCTTCCAATTGTGCGGCCACCTGTAGACGATCGGCCATCGCTTGTAGCTCTGCTGGCGTGCAGAGGTCAAGCAGGAAATGTTCAATTTTATCAGCAGTCTTTAGCTTGGCAATGGCTTTATAGAGCTGTTTGGCAAATGGATGCGGCCAATTTTTCGATGCTTGAGTCTTCATAAAGTACTTAAATAGTGTGTTAATGTAATAAGACAATATAACAGAATGGCAGAGCTGTCAAGTGGTGCTAAGCCTAGAACCCTGAGATGCCATGTTTGAGTACAACACTGTTTTTGTAGCCGCGCTCATGTAGGTTAACGGCAGCACGATAGCTGCGAATATCACTATGACAGAAGAGAACCACTGGAGTGACATTGTCATCCGGCTGCCAGTCAGCAATCTCGGCAAGTGGGACATGTTTTGAGCCATCAATGCTCATCGCCGCGCGTTCCCAACCTTCGCGGACATCGATCAAGAGGAATTTCTCCTTTTTCGCCATCATGGTTTTTAATTGTTGAGCGGAAATCATCGTAATGGTATCCGTTGCATCCTCACTCTCTGGGGGCTGATAGGGTATTTTTTTATCGCGTTGCTGGCAGCGACAGTCGCTGTTCTTCTCATAATGAAACGATTGCCATTGTAGTGTTTGGCTATCAAGACGGGTTAATAGATTGGTTGGTAGCGCAGCTGTTTCAATCAATGTATGAATCGCCAAATTTGCTGCTAAGCTGCCAATGATGCCAACAGTTGGGCCCAGGACGCCGCTACTATTACAATCGGGCAATGCTTCTCTTGCTGGCGGTTGGGGAAACAGACAGCGATAGCAGCCATTCCCACCAAGATTGAAACGAGCCGCCATGGCTTGGTGCTGAAATACCATTGCACTAATAAAGGGTTTTTCTAGTTTGACACAGCTATCGTTGACTAAATAGCGGGTAGTGAAATTGTCGCTGCCATCAATGATTAAATCATAGTCAGCGATCAAGCTCTCAGCATTATTGGCATTAAGTTGTTCACAGTAGGGCGTTACTTGAATATGTGGGTTACGTGCCTGAAGGGCATGACAGGCAACGGTGGCTTTGGCTTGGCCAATATCCTGCTCGGTAAAGAGAATCTGGCGCTGCAGATTACTCAGTTCAATCTGGTCATGATCGACAATAGCGATGTTGCCAACGCCGGCAGTTGCTAAATAGAGCAGCAGTGGTGAGCCGATACCGCCGGCACCAATACAGAGCACTTTTGCCGTCTTTAACCGCTGTTGCATTACGATATCAAAGTCGGGTAGAGAGAGATGGCGCTGGTAGCGGGCAAGCTCATCAGTTGTTAAAGTCACGTGGTTTCCCCTGCTGGATTGTTATTGTGTCTGAGGCGATATATTTAGCACAATTGTGTAGAGGATACAACTTGGCTCGCTGATTACAGGTAACTATCGCCGCGCGCCCGCTTTTTTAAAAATTTTGCCGGCGCGCCAACCATAACCGTATTATCAGGTTGATCGGTGAGGAGTAGTGAAGCAGCGCCGACAATACAATTTTCGCCAATGTTAATTTTATGTATGACAGTTGCACCCTGACAAATTGCTGAAAGGTTACCAACTTTTACACTGCCTCCTACAGAA
>JANQHY010000150.1 GCA_028282395.1 Gammaproteobacteria bacterium | reverse complement strand
AGTAGATCGCCAACCAGTACGCTGGCCTGATTACCCCAAACGACATTGGCGCTGCGTTGGCCGCGGCGTCTATCCGATTCGTCAATGACATCATCATGCAGTAGCGTTGCAGTATGAAGTAGTTCGATCATTGCTGCTAAAATGATGTGATCATTGCCTTGATAATCAAACAGGTGGGCACTTAATAATGCCAGTGTTGGACGAATCCGCTTACCACCGGATGACACAATATACTCGCCAATCTCTTGCGCGAGAGGGACAGAGGAGTTGAGTTGCTGCTGTATCAGTTGATCAACCGTGACAAGCTCTTGTTGGATTAAATCCTTCACTGTTACGCTAATCATTTTATTATGGTGCCATCTTAAATCATATATTGTTGGCATCCTAGGCAAGAAGCGCTAGCACGTCAAGGTCTCGCTATCAGGAAAGTGATAAAGTTTGCTGCAATTGTTAATTTAATGGACATAAGCAGCGGAAAAAGGAGGCTGCCTATTGTTATTGATCAATGGGTTTTCTGGGCTAAGCGATTGCTGATTTTATTGCCAGTTAGTATAATGCCACCTAGACAGGCGTTTCGCACAAAGTGCGAAACTCTTACTAGATAAAGTAGTGAAGATTATTATGTTAAACGAAGATCGAATTGTCAGTGCAGTGCAGCTATCAGAAGATGAGAGAATTAAGCGTGCGGTGCGTCCTCATCATCTTAAGGACTATATTGGCCAGCCAGCAGTTCATGAGCAGATGGAGATTTTCATCAATGCAGCAAAAGCGCGCCAGGAAGCACTTGACCACACATTGATTTTTGGCCCGCCCGGGCTTGGTAAAACGACGTTGGCAACAATTATTGCTAGTGAAATGGGTGTTAATCTCCGTGCAACATCAGGGCCGGTATTGGAAAAGGCAGGAGACCTTGCCGCGCTGCTTACCAATCTTGAACCGTGCGATGTACTATTTATTGATGAGATTCATCGGTTGAATCCAGCGATTGAAGAGCTGCTTTATCCTGCTATGGAAGATTATCAGCTTGATATTATGATTGGTGAGGGGCCAGCTGCACGATCAATTAAACTTGATTTGCCGCCCTTTACCCTGGTAGGTGCGACAACTCGTGCCGGCTTATTAACCTCTCCACTGCGTGATCGTTTTGGCATTGTACAACGATTGGAGTTCTATAGTTGTGATGAGTTGACTGAAATTGTTTTGCGTTCGGCGCGGATTTTGCAGATTGTTATCGATCGTCATGGTGCTAAAGAGATTGCCGCGCGCTCACGCGGGACACCGCGAATTGCTAACCGGCTATTACGCCGCGTACGTGATTATGCTGAGGTGAAAGCGAGTGGTAAAGTTGAGAAGGGTGTTGCCGATGCCGCACTCAATCTACTCAAAGTGGATCATCACGGTTTTGACATGATGGACCGTAAACTGTTATTGGCAATGATCAATAAATTTAGTGGTGGCCCAGTAGGCATTGATAATTTAGCGGCAGCAATTAGCGAAGAGCGTCATACCATTGAAGATGTTTTAGAGCCTTTTCTTATTCAGCAGGGCTTTATTATGCGTACACCGCGTGGTCGTATGGCAACGACACAGGCGTATCAGCACTTTGGTCTGAACTCGCCGAGCATGACGGTGCCGACTAGCGGCGATCTTTTTAATCAAGAGGATAGTAGTGAAAGCTAAAGTTGTACATAAGAAGCAGACCATTATGCCTCTAAAGTGTCATTATGCTGATACCGATATGGGTGGTGTGATTCACCATGCTAGCTATCTGAACTTTATGGAGCGTGCCCGTGATGATTGGTATGAACAGTTAGGCTTTGACATATTTGCCTGGCATAAACGAGATCTTTATTTAGCTGTGCACCGTATGACATTGAACTATCAGCGTTCTGTAGATGTTTGGCACCGATTTGAGATGGTCACGCGGCTTATCGCCATGACACGGGTATCGTTAACATTTACACAACAGATACGTCTGATTGAACAGCCGGATAGCATCTACTTTGCTAGCGAAGTTGATATTGTTGCAATTAATAATCATGGTCGAGCGCAAAGGATACCGAAAACTTTAACAGAAAAAATAGAGGTAACATCATGACAGCCAATGCATCACTATGGGGTTATATTTGGCATGCTAGCTTTATTGTAAAGTTGGTCATGCTAATACTGTTGATGGCCTCGATTGCCTCCTGGACAGTGATTTTTCAGCGTGGTGCACTACTTAAACGTACCCATCGTGCGCTTGATAGTTTTGAAGGGCGGTTCTGGTTAACAGAAAATCTTAACCACTACTATCAGCAACTGTCGCAACGTGAAGATAACCGTGGCTTAGAGAGTCTATTTACTGCTGGCTTTAAAGAGTTTCTGCGTCTTCATCAACAACCCGGTGTTGCTGCTTATCATATTATGGAGGGCGCAAATCGGGCGATGCGCGTTGCCAACAGTCGTGAAATTGATCATCTCGAATTAGGACTACCTTTTTTAGCAACAGTCGGATCAGTTAGTCCCTATGTTGGTCTATTTGGTACCGTTTGGGGCATCATGATTACGTTTCACGCTTTGGGCGGAACCACACAGGCAACAATGTCGATGGTGGCGCCAGGCATTTCTGAAGCGTTAATTGCAACAGCGATGGGGCTTTTTGCTGCAATTCCGGCAGTGATTGGCTATAACCGTTATGCTGCCAAGGTTGATCGCATTGCTGCCCGTTATGAAGCATTTCAGGAGGAGTTTGCCAATTTTCTTTATCGTCGTGCTCAGTTAGAGCCGGGGGAGTAGGCATTTATGGCAATTATGAGGCAGCCGCGGCGGCGTAAACGGTTGATGGGTGAAATCAACGTTGTTCCTTATATTGATGTGATGTTGGTATTGTTGGTAATTTTTATTATTACTGCCCCATTGTTACAGCAAGGAGTTAAAGTTAATTTGCCACAGGCGACGGCAAAAACCTTAACCAGTAAAGATATGACCCCCGTGGTTGTTTCAATTGATAGTCACGGCAATTACTACCTTAATCGTCATCATGCAGCAACAACACCGCTTGACAGTAGCGTATTAATTCAGCAGGTTAAACAGCAGTTAGAGAAAAACAGGCGCCATGGTGGTGAGCAAACGGTTTTTGTCGAAGGCGATAAGATTGTTCACTATGGTCAGGTGATGAAATTGATGACATTACTACAAGAAGCGGGAATTAGCCGCGTTGGACTCATTACTACACCACCGCCTGCGGTGAAGCGTTAGCGCCAATGAGTGTATTATTATTGCAACGCTATATTGCGCCAGCCTATCGCAAACCTTTAGCCTATGCGTTAATGCTACATCTTATTTTACTGTTAACGTTGGTGTTTAGTGCCGCGCACCATCGTCGCCCACTTGCTATGTCTATGTCTGCGCATTCTGCTCCAGCACTGAAGGCGGTGATGATTAGTGCCACGGCGTTGCAGCCACCTGCCCCAAAGGTTGAAAAAAAACAGGTCATAAAACGTCACCACCATGTTGTTCATCATAAACCGATTAAAACCCATCATAAAAAAGTGGTGACAAAGAGAGTAATACATAAAAAAACCTCGCATAAACACACAGTGGCTGCAAAAAGCATTAAAAAACCTACTAAGCCGATAGCAAAGCGACACTCAACAACAACTAAGAAGCCAGTTGCCACGGCACCGCATCCTACTAAACCGGCAAGTACACATAAAACTGCAGTAGAGCCAAAAGCTTCTAAAAAAACACAGCCAGTGGCAGCGGTGAAAAAAGTTTCTGTCCCTAAACCAAAGCCTCAACCACAGCCAGCAGTCAAAAAGGTGGTAGCAACTAAACCAAAGGCACCAACATCTCTGAAGCCAGCTACTCTCCATGCTGCTGCTGCGACACCAACTAAAAACACAGCACCAACGATGAGTCGTGGTGAAATTAATCGTTATACTGCACAGATAACTCAGGCGATTGGAGAGCATTGGATTATTCCTGTTGGCGCAGATCCGTCACTCTCTTGTCGGCTCGATATTACCTTGGCGGAAGGGGGAGAGGTGTTGAGTGTGAATCTAGTGCGTTCCAGCGGTAATCCAGCACTCGATCGCTCTGCGGTTACCGCAGTGTTACAGGCTTCACCGTTACCGGTACCAACAGGCGCAGATTTTTCATTATTTCGCCATATTCGTTTGACAGTGCGGCCAGAATCCGTAACCTGATAGTAGGCTAGCTAAATAGGGAGTATCATGACGATGGCAACAAAATTAAAACCAAGTCTTGGGCCCGCTGCACTACTATTTTTTTGTGTCAGTTTGATTGTTGGTTCTGGTTGGCTGTTTGCGCCATTTTATGCATTGAAGCTGGCTGGTCCGGCGGCGATATTTGCTTGGTTGTTAGGCGCCGTGATGATGCTGGTGATCGCACTGCCGTTTGCTGAACTAGCAGTACGCTTACCGGCAGCAGGTGGATTGGTACGTTACTCGGCTATCGCTTTTGGCTATCCTTCAGCATTTATTATCAGTTGGGTCAGCTGGTTGAGTTTTGTTTTTGTTGCACCAATTGAAGTTCAGGCCGCTATTGAGTACTCGTCACATTTTTTCCCCCATTTAATCTATATTGACCACGGTGCTGACGCCTTATCGGGATTGGGCTATCTGGTTGCAACAGTATTGATGGCACTTTTTGTTATTGTCAATTTATTTGGCATTCGATTAGCAGCGCGAGTGAGTGGCTTTTTTGCTGTATGGAAACTAATTGTGCCAGTCATTGCCATTATTGTCCTGTTTAACGACCATTTCCATCTTGCTAATTTTAGTAAATATGGTGGTATGGCGCCTTTTGGTTTATCAGGAATATTAGCTGCCGTTAGCAGTGGCGGCGTGATATTTGCTTATGTCGGTTTTCGTGCGGTTATTGAGGTTAGTTCTGAGGCCGAGAATCCGAAACGGGCAATTCCATTCGCAATTTTCGGATCATTATTAATATGTGTCGTGCTTTATACCTCACTGCAGATTGCATTCCTTGGGGCGTTGCCACATGTGGTTGCTAACCAAGGCTGGAAAAATCTCCATATTGTTGGTAACAGCGGTGGCCCGTTAATGAATCTGGCAACCAGTTTGGGAATTATCTGGTTGGCCGTATTGCTCTATGTTGACTCCATTGCTTCACCGGCGGGATCAGGGTTGGTTGCCACGACTTCAACCGCGCGAATTAATTATGCGATGTCGAGATTAGGTTATATGCCGCATTTCATGGGCAAGATCAACTATTTTGGTGTGCCCTTTATGACACTGATTGTTAATTTTATTGTTGGCATGTTAATTTTTCTGCCCTTTCATGGTTGGCAGGTGATGGTGAGTGAATTGGTGTCAATCTCTGTTCTAGCTTACAGTGTTGGTGCGATTAATATGCAGGTATTTCGACTCTATGCCGGCACAGAAGGGTTAAGCCTTAAATTGCCGTGTGGCTTGTTAATTAGTCTTCTTGCATTTTATTGCGCTTCATTAATTATCTATTGGACGGGTTGGAACACTCTGTGGCATTTGGCTATTTTATTACTGATTGGTTTGGCAGTACTGTTAATACAGATAGTCGCCCAAGGTAAGAAGATCGGTTGGCCGCAGTGGCAGGCTAGTTTGTGGCTATGGTGTTATGTGCCGGGACTGTTGGTGCTTTCATGGTTGGGAAGTTTTGGCGGTAAACATATTATCTCTACGCAATGGAGTTTTCTCTGGTTGGCACTATTGAGCTTGTTCTGTTACATTATTGCGATTGCTGTCAAATTACCGAAAGCATTCTTTGAGGAGCGGTTGCAAGATTTCCGCCAAAATGCAGAAGAGGTAACAGTGTAGGTCGATATGTCAGAATTAGTCTTCATGCAATCGAATGTTGTTACGCAGGCGTATAACCGTATTAAAACGCATATCAATAAAACGCCTCTGCTGACATCGGAGACATTGAATGCGCATTTAAAAGCTAAACTCTATTTTAAATTTGAAGGGGCGCAAAAAGTTGGTGCATTTAAGGCACGTGGAGCACTCAATACATTACTGCATCTGAAAGAGCAGAATGCCTTGCCTAAAGCTGTTGTTGCCTACAGTTCAGGAAATCATGCGCAGGCGGTTGCTTGGGCGGCAAAAAAACTTGGCGTCAAAGCGACTATTATTATTCCAGCAGTTGCCGCAAAGGTAAAAATTGCCGCAACGAGAGCGTATGGTGCAGAAGTTATTATTACGCAAGAGCGCCAAGAGGCAGAAGCGTTAGCAGAGAAAATGTCTAAGAGTTGTTATTTGTTACCGCCCTATGATCACGATGATGTCATTGCAGGCCAAGGCACCGTTGCATTAGAGGCGTGGATGGAAGAGGGTGGTTTTGATGCGATATTTTGTCCTTGCGGTGGTGGTGGTTTAGTTTCTGGCACCTACTTAGCAACACGCCTTTTTTCAAATAGTGCGGCGATCTATGGCTGTGAACCTGAAATGGCTAATGATGCCGCACAGTCATATGCCAGTGGCAGTATTCAACGCTTTGACAGCTCCCCGATGACGATAGCGGATGGAGTCAGGACGCTAAGTATTTCACCACGCACTTTCCAGTATATTAAGAAACTAACAGGGTTTTATCAGATAACGGAAGAGGATATTCTCTACTGGACGCAGTGGTTAACCCATTTGTTAAAAGTCAATCTCGAGCCAACCTGTGCCTTGGGTGCAGCCGGGGCATACCAATGGATTAACAGTGGTAATCATCATAAGAAGATTCTAGTCATTATTACCGGTGGCAATATTGATCCAACTACCCATGTTAAAACTTGGCAAAAAAGCTATTTAGAGCAAATCCCTAAAATTAACGGCTAAGCATATTGCATCAAAAAATTATCATGCAAACGATTTCTATCGTTTGACTACGACTGTTGTTCTTGTATCAGTCTCTTGTGGTCGAGCTGATAGATTGAATAGATAGCGATACCTGCTACGATCATTAAACCACCATAAATATAAGTAGTGGCAAGGGAGAGAAATGAGCCAATATAGATGCCCAAACCCCCTGATACGTAGGCGGTGAATGATATAATCGAAGCTGCTGTATTATGATTACTTGTTATTTTTCTAAAGCCGTTTAAATGCACAATTGGAAAACTGATATTCAGCGTAAGATTAGCCATAATTGCCGGTATTGCCCACCACCAATAATGAGAGGGGAGCAGATAGGAGAGAACAATGGCTACTATACCACCTGAAATAATAATGAGAGCATTAATAAACATCACCAAATTTTGGGAGAATTTATGAATAAAAAATCTGTTAACAACCGGTGCAAAAAATCCTGGCATTAGCATTAAGAGTATTAGATAAGCAATCATGTCTGATGGAGGATGGTAATGGGAAGTCACCCAAAATGGTACGCAAATTAATGAGCTTTGGGCAAAGCCGGCTGAAAAGGCGAGTATCATAACGTTTTGGCTAAAAGACGATAGTTTTAAATGGTGCTTCATGCTAGCGATATTTTCAATAAAACGCTTTTTTTTCTGACTTGTAGCAACATGGTGAGGAATTTGTCGTGAAGCGAAAATAATGAATAGTACTAATATTGGGATAATATAGAATATACTGCGCCAACTGGTATAGTGAAGAAGGTAACCAGCAATTAATGGTGCTAACCAAGCACAAAGGTAACCACATAACATAATATTAGAAAGACTTTTTTTGATGACAGCTTGGTCTGAAAAGCATAGCATTGGCAAGGTGCGTGCTAAGATCATCAGTGATGCC
>JANQHY010000120.1 GCA_028282395.1 Gammaproteobacteria bacterium | reverse complement strand
AGCTTGGGCAGCGAGGGTATTCGGGGGTAGCGAAGTTGTTATCGGATTGCTGGTAATGAGTAAAGTGTCCTGCAAGAATTTATTTCTTTTATATTGGTCTCAGTCACTTTAATACCTGCTGTTGCAGAAATTGCGTAAGATTATCGGTTTCAAAGTGGATATCGGTATGTCCTTGATAATGATTACTCTGCAGATTGTTGTGATTAACCCAGATGGTTCGCATCCCCATTTGTGCAGCAGGAATAAGGTTGCGCGACATGTCATCAAAAAAAGCACTATGATTAGGCTTAACCTTGTGTTGTTGGCAGAGGTATTGGTATGGCTGCTGATTGGGTTTAGATACAAAGCCGGCATCAGCAATGTCAAAAATTGCCTCGAAGTGCTGATAAATGCCTAACCGTTGTGCCACTTTAAGGGCATAGTGTTTAGCAGCATTGGTAAAGACTAACTTACGGCCAGGAAGGCGCGCGATCAGTTGGGCTAACTCAGGTTTTGCATTAACGTTAGAAATGTCAATGTCATGGACGAATTCCAGGTAATAGTGTGGGTCGATAGACTCAGTTTGGATCAGGCCCATTAGCGTTGTGCCGTATTGTTGAAATAGTGCTTGACGCCGGGTGATGGCCTCACCCTGATGAATACCATAGTGCTGCATTAAGTATAGATGCATACGTTCATGGATTTGTTCTAACAGACCATCACTCACTTCGTAGAGCGTGTTATCCATATCAAATAACCAGGTATCGATGTGGGCAAAATGAGCGTGGCAAGTTTGATTCATTAAATTTAATCGCTAATAATGAGTTGGTGAATAACGCTGCTGTTGCGTATTAACTTTGTTACTCAAACATTTTTGGATATATTATCGCATAAACAGGCAATCAAAAAAGCCCAGCAAGGCTGGGCTTTGGACTTTGCAATCAAGCTTGAATTAGAAGTGGTACGTGATTTGTGCACCAATAGAGTCCATAGTTGGCGCGCTGTTATATTTTTCTGTGGCAACAGCAGTTTGGCTATTATAGTTTTTACCAAAGATATGGTCGTATGTAATGCCCGCGCTTAAGTTTGGTGTGAAGTAGTAACCGACACCAGCACCCGCTGCAAAGTTATATTCGGTATCATTACTACCATCAGCGATTTCGACGCCGTTAATGGCGCCACTTTCATTTTTAACAACGGCAACACCACCAAGACGACCTTCGACATAAAATTGTTTGAAAGTGTATTGGCCGACAGCAAATAGGTTTACTGAGTAGAATTTATTGTCATCCGAGCCAATGCCTTCAACTTTAAGTGAATACTTGCCGTAGTAGCTTAAGCCAATTTGAGGACCTAAAGTAAAATTAGGTGTTATGGGGAATAAATAGCCGCCATGAATATTAATAAAGTATTTATCTTTGGTTAGATCTACGCCAGTCAGGCCATCAATGTTGTTGTCAGTGTAGACTTGCATATCGTTATAACCGCCTTTTACACCAACATAGAAGCCCGGGGTTGCCATGGCGCTAGCGCATAAACCAAGAGCGACAGCGGCAGCAATTGAAGTTGTGATGAGCTTTTTCATTTGAATATCTCCTTATCCAGTTAATTGAATGAACGGTCAAATAATACCATTTTTTTGCCGGAACACAAGTTTTCTTGCTTTTTTTTTAAATTTTGTATTAAGCATTTCTTAAGATTCGTTTTGTACTATAAACCACAACTGGCAAAAAATCATATTTTATTTTTAATTGTGCCAGTGTAAAACCCAGGTGAATGGTTCGGTATAGAATAAAACATAATGAGGAGGCCATCATGGCAAATCAATATACGGGTAGTTTGGAACACATTATTCAATCAAAGTTCAGTATGGGGGCTCGTGAGTGGCTTGAGCAGTGTGCTGCAGAAAATTTGTCGTACCTTGATGCACAAAATCGTTTGGGTGTTACCCATGGTACTATTCGCAAATGGGCACGCCGTTTCGGGGTTGAGCTCTCAACGCCACAAAAAGAAGAGACAGACAACAGACATGTTGAGTTGTTCTTTGCTAAAGAGATCAATGCATTTAACTTATTAAGTCGTCGTTGGGCTTAATCCGGCAATTGAGAATATTATCCTCAGAAGCCTGTTATCTGTGGATTGACGGTAAAAATCACTGCGTTACATAGTGTTCAACTGTAGTGAGTCCAGTATAATTTGTGTATGTCTTATAACAGCAGAGTGGTGTGATGAAAATTGCCCTGGCACAGTG
>JANQHY010000058.1 GCA_028282395.1 Gammaproteobacteria bacterium | reverse complement strand
ACTTTCATTTGTACCAAACCACTTGGCTAACATAATAAATTACCAATATATAAAATTAAACTCTACTCGTTTACATGATATCCCATATTTATCAACAAGTAAACTTCAAAATGGCTACGGCCTGGCCTGCCATTTTCAAACATAGTTTTAATTAAATATCAGTATATTGGATTTGTCAAGCTTGATGCTTGAAAAATAGACATTATGTTTTTTAATATTTATTATCAATAGCTTAATTAAAAACAACTTTCCCTGTAGAATCTATTAACTCTTAATGAAAAATAATAGAATAGCTTACAAAACAATGAAATACTTAAAGAAGGCTTATCGTAATTTCATTTAGGTTGCTGATATCAAGCTATTTTTTATTCGTCATTAGTAGTATAGCCATTCGTCATATTAAGAGATGAATACCCTCCTTCATTCTGCTCGTCATCATCCATACCCATTGTCGCCCCATTGCTTACCATTTTGCTTTGCTGGTGCTGGTATTGCTGGTGCTGAGGAGTATTACCACTCCACATAGATCCATGACCACAAACCCCTGTCCCTGTATTCTGCTGACTGTGCCCTGGTGAACCAGATTGTGGTGTATTCGTGTTGGCACTAGTCAGAGCAACCGCATCCTGCTTTTCTGCATCCTTGCCAAAAGAAAACTTAGGATTTCTTTCATTATCATATGCAGCATCCATAAACCCTTCACGAAAATCAGAACCCTCCTGACTCTTATCTGGGAAGTTGATTTTATTGCTACTTTTAAGGAGCCTTTCACCTATTTTACCAATCATTCTAGCAGCCTGTGGATCATTCTTCAGCTTGTCTTTCAGCTCGGGCGGAGAAATATAGTAATTTCCTTTCTTGTCAATAATCAGTGTTCCTCTCTCTCCAGCAACCTCACAATGAACAGTGAAAGCATCATCAATACTTGTACCATTGCAGGAGAAGCCTGACTTGCCTTTCACATAATGTTCATTAGCTTTTTTGCTTACGTGAAGTTTTACCCCCTTCTGGGCAGCTTCATTCTTAAGTCTCATTATATCAGTATGAAACTCTTTTGTATTAAAAACAAACTCTTCGTCCTCGTTATTTATTAATTCCTCTACCTGACGATTATTACCCTTAGTATTAACATTAGGTTGGTAAGGCATTGGTGGCACATAGTCATTATCATATTGTTGTTGTTTTTTCTTACTGTATGGCCCATTTCCAAAACCATCATCAGTATTGTCATCAATAAGATTGTCGCCTTTAGTCTGTTTAATATTAGAGCCAGGCTCATAAGGCATATCGTCGTCGTCAATAATATCCTCTTTGTCAATTTTTGGCTCAAGATCACTAATTTTACGCTTCTTCTTCCAAAATGTTTTGCTAGCACATTTCGCTGTCTGCTCCAGAAGCTCTGCATGATCTTGCTGAGTAAAGCAGTCGCTAAATGGCCTATCTGCGCCAAATGGGGTAGGGTCAAGCTCTTTGGCCGCACTCCTGACTGCACCAGGTATACTATTACCACTGTAATCATATTTATAATAGTTCTTACCATCATCAGAAACTTTTATTAAAGTTGCTTTACCTTTACCTCTACCATCGTAAGCCCAAATATATTTGCCCTTTATGCCATTTATGTCATTTTTCGTTTCATTTTTTGCATGCCGATAAAGATTTTCAGCAGATCGATCTTTAGTTGATATAAAGATAATATTATCTGGATCAATTAAAGGAAGTTTTTCGCCTTTAGTTATTTTTCTAGGCAAAATATCCATACCGTTTTGAGGAACAAAACCTAGCTCCCCAAACATGCTCATTGGTTTTTTACCACCTATATCTGTTTGATAATTATCTCCTTTAGATTGAGAAATTAATTTTTCCTCAAGCTTGGTTATACTTTTTGAGCCCTTGTTCTTATTACCAAACCATCCCGGTTTCGCAGAGTTCTCTGTCATCACAAGAAACTCTTGATCCACAATAAACTCTTGATCCACAATAAACTCTTCATCCTTATCATCATCAAAGCTGTCGACACATGTAAAATAATCCCCACCAGAAGTTGTTCTGTTACCTTTATTCGCAAGATCATCAGCCATGCCACTGACCAATTTGGGCACCTTCTTTCCACTGTAGGTATAGAAGTTATAGGTCTGACCATCGGGGAAGACCTTCATTAAGCTCGCTTTATCTGTATTTTCATTATACGCCCAAATATATTTACCAGCTAAGTTAGCACCATCCATTTCCTTTTTTGCATGGTGATAAAGCGTTTCAGCAGACAGCTTATTCTTAGGATCATCAGTTGTTATGAAGATGATGTCCTTTGCCTTAACACCTGGCTCATATTCGTGCTCGATTTGTGAAGTTGAGAAATCAACATTATTTTGGGGAATAGGCAAATTGGAACCTGCATTCAACGGATTTATTGGCTCATTACCGCGAACTGTTATTGTTAAGTTATCTCCTTTATCTTTCTTTTTCCCCATACCAAACCAAGACTTGTTCTTTTGCCTTTTTACTGCTGACAAATCTTTCCATTTTTTATTATTAGATGGGTTGGCATATCTATTTTTAGTTGCCTCCAATAATTCATCTGGTCCATTTTTGTTATAAACCTGAGTACCTTTATAAATTTCAGGCTCTTTATTCCAGTAATTCTTTACTGAAAACGTCTTATATTGATACTTATCATTATCCTCATCATATTTATACCATATCAACTCAGCCCGACTAGTCATTTTATTTACTACCCAAAGTAGTGCACCATCCTCATGTTTATCGGCTTCTTCCTTCAGGTTTTTCTGGTTAGCAAGGAACATTAGATCATAGTGTGTGGGCTTCTCTTTGTTATCAAGATCATATTTGCTAAACTCATCATCATTAATGTTAATAGGTGGCAATATACCGACATCTAATTCCTGCTTAACTTTATCTCCCTTCTCAACTTTTTTATTAATGTAGATAAAATTATCTATCTGTGGCGTACCATCACTCTTTGTCGTAGAATACTCATTGTCATGATCATCATAAATAATACTACTTTCCTCATCATCATCGTAGCCATAAACATTGGCAAATACAATGACATTCCCACCTTTTGTGGAATTCATCCCACCTTTTGTGTTTGTGCCATTCATGTTTGGCGCAATCCGATCAAGCTCTAGTTCTTCTTTACTATTTATACTTGGCTCAGTATAATGATTATAATCGACGTCGAATAATTGACTAGGGGATTTCTGAACATCATCATTCTTATTGTTGCTAGAACCGCGGATTTTACTCATCCATTCTTGAAATTTACTTTGTTTCTTAAATGGCTTATCAAACTTCTTAAACTGTTCGTTATTAAGATTAATATCATCTCCATTTTGCAAAGACATTGAAATTTCTTGCTCATATTCATCATCGATACTTTTTATAGACTTGATAGAAGCCGAACTGTCTTTACGTCCGCCTTTATAGGAAGGTATAATAGGCTTATCAAAAACGTGATGTTCGAATACCTGAGAAAACGAAGAGTTATTTTTATTAAAATCTTGACTCTCAAATTTTTGAATAACTTCCACCACATCATTTAGTTTAATCCTGTTGTTAGCTATGTATTCTTTAGGAAGGGCGTTAAGAGTATCCTGGGCCCGCTTTGTAAGCTCTTCTAAGCTCTCCTCCTTATCACTAAGCGGATCTTTTATAATTGCACGGCCACGATAAGCGTTATTAACTTCTTTTTCATATGACTTTAGATTAATGTTCCCCATGTTAAGCATGCTGCCATTCATGTTGCTCATGTCGTCATCAATAACATGATTCATCATGCTGCTGTTCATACTTTCATCGAGTTCATTAGAGTTTTTCTTTACACTGATGAGCATATTTAATTCATCAGAAAATTTTACCTTATCATTCTCTTTAACTGCAGAAACAGCGAGTCCCACATATGTTAACATCAAACTGTCTTTTAAGTCTTTAGGGAAATTTTCATCGTTAAAGATCGCCTCTGCCAGGTCATCTGGATCATCTATTTTTGAGTGCTTCTTATAAATTATATCAAAAAGGTGCTCTTCTTCATTTATATTTTGCAAATCAATAGAAAGCTGACTCTGTTCTTTAAGGATATCATCGTTTTCATTATCAATATCAACAATATTGCTTTGTGAACTTTCTTCTTTCTTAAAACTCTTTAACACATAAGAAAATTTTACCGGATGGATATCATTTTGGTTTTCAACTAAATAAACAGCCTCTTTTACATCATTTTCCGACACGAGTTTTTTCAACTCTAGAGGAAATTTGTCATCGTTATAGATAGTCTGTGCTAGCTGGTCTCCCATTAATAATGGATTATAATGTTCTTTATAGAGTTTATCGAGCAATATATCTTGGGGATCTTCGTTATCGTTACTTTCAATAATATCATCAGCATCCATGTTATCCTTATGAATATTACTATGGGGAACAGCAAAGAAGACACCGAGCTTGTCATTCATATCATGCACATCATGCATTATATCTTCTACTTTCGAATTAAACTGCGCATTCATGCTCTCTGACTCGTTCATATCTATCTCAATAGAAGATTGAGAATGAAGATGATC
Source organism: Gammaproteobacteria bacterium (assembly GCA_028282395.1). Next base: position 4,744 of record JANQHY010000058.1, on the reverse strand, counting down.
GCGATCGTTGTCCTTATGGATCTTATTCTTCTTAAGCGATCCATTCTGATGCCCCTTAATACGTTCATCAATATGGTTGATATCTGTTTTTAAAGCACCAACCTTGTGAATTAATCCATTAGGGTCCAGACTACCATTCATAACACCGTCTACTAAACCAGCTACGTTCGTCTGTATAAAATTTTGTTTATATTGCGCTATAAGCTCATTCTCATGCTGCTTTATTCTCTTTGACTCTTTCATAGCTACTTTACTAGAAGATTTAGCATGAAGATGATTGTCATTCTTATGGATGTTATCCTTCTTCTGCTTTTCAATCTCCTTATCACTATCAAGTTTATCCAGTTGGACACAGGCTCGCTCAAGTTGAGTATTGAGAGTATCCAATCTGATAGCTTGTTGGTATATTTTGGAGCCTTTCTTTTGGGTAAAATACTTTTTTTGAATTTTGTTATCTAGGGCATATTTATTGTACACAGCCGCTAAATTAGCTTTTATGACGTCTCTATCCCCCTTTTCAAACTTTCTAATTGCTCCCTTCTTGGGATCCATAAGGTTTCTTTTTATGAAGTTGACGGAAAGCTTATTTGATTGGCGTAACGTATTTAAATAAGCACGAAGTGAATTACGACTAGCTTCATCTGTGCTTATCAACATGCCTTGTAATAGCTTGTCTGCGCTATTGATTGGATGATTTTCGTGTAAATAATCTTCAAAAGCATTCCGCTGCTTTGGATTAGGAGAATTCTTTTTCTTAGAACTTGTACCAAATAATCTTCCAAACATAATACTCACCAAAATTATAAACTCTCTCTATAAATTAATTATATACTACAATTAATTATCTGTAAATCTTATAAAATCGTATCATTATGTAACATGTTAATATATAAAGACTTATTTCTTAAATTATCGTTCAATTTATAAACAGAATGAAATAAAGTATTTTTTTTCAATACATTAGATGCTTTTTTAACAACAGTTAAGTGAATTCAATGAGTTGACTAGAGAGTTATTTCGCCGCGCCAGGATTACCAGGTGGAATTAGGCTGGGCTGACAGGTGAATTTAGCTGGATTTTTTGGCAACGGATAGCGATCTTTGACACCATCAAGTGTGACATTCGCTGGAACACTAAGCGGTGGAATAGTCTTAGCATAAAGATAATCTTTCTGATGGTTCCTAACCGGTGAATCATTCATGACACAACCACCTAAGCTAACTGCTAATAGCAGTACCGCTACTATACTGGGACTAACGCTATTTTTGTTCATCATATTGTCACTTCACCTGGTTACTTATTACATGCAAGGTTAGCCGATATAGCGCTATGACGCAAGTATCATTTCATTATTGCTGTTTTCTCTAACCCTCTCCCCTGGCCCCCTCTCCCGCAACCGGGAGATCATTAACCACATAACTGGCACCGAACAGCTAAAGCAGATAGAATGGCCTGCATGACACTACTGATCTACATAGCCATTGGTATTATTACTGGACTAATGTCCGGCATACTTGGCGTTGGTGGCGGCGTCATTATTGTGCCGGCACTAGTCTGGGCCTTTCACTTTCAGGCTTTGCCTACCAACCATCTGTTTCACCTTGCTGTCGGCACCTCACTAGCAACCATGGTGCCAACAACTATCTCCTCTGCCAGAGCCCATATTCGTCAGGGCAATGTCAAATGGCATCTGGTAGAACGGCTACTACCGGGTTTATTAATTGGGGTGGTTTGTGGTGCTGCACTCGCTAACTCGCTCCCACGTGTGATCCTACAAAACTTCTTTGCGATATTTATTCTTTATGTTGCCACCCGCATGCTGCTTTCACTACGCAGTAGCAGTCAAGGCCAAGAGCGCACACTATCACGACCCTATCTACTCCTGATAACCACGTTGATTGGTGCGGTATCCGGGCTACTCGGTATTGGTGTCGGTTCGCTCGGGATTCCTTTTCTGATCCGGCAAAATACCCCCATACGCAATGCCTCAGCAACAATTGTTACCTGCACCATACCAATCGCTTTCTGTGGCGCAGTGAGCTTTATGATTGCGGGCTGGCACATCCTCAAGCTTCACTACAGTAGTGGCTATCTCTATTGGCCTGCTTTTGCTGGCATCTCAATTGCCAGTATTATTATGGCACCGATTGGCGCTAGACTATCACGCCATATTAATACAACCTGGTTAAAGCGCCTATTTGCGCTATTTCTGTTTGCGGTCTCAATCTCACTCTTTCTAGGACACAGCTAATGCTATACTATCCCAACATCAACCCCATTGCATTTCATATCGGTAAAATAGAAGTCCATTGGTACGGTATTATGTACCTCATCAGTTTCTGTGTTTGTTATCTACTGGCACGCTACCGCGCAAAAAAACCGAATAGTGGCTGGAACAGTGATCAGGTTGCCGACCTGGTATTTTATGTGGCGCTTGGCGTCATTTTAGGTGGCCGTATCGGATATGTTCTCTTCTATAACTTTAGCTATTACCTACATCACCCTGCCCTGTTCTTTGCGATCTGGGACGGCGGCATGTCCTTCCATGGTGGCTTAATTGGCGTCATCTGTGCCTGCTGGTTCTTCCAACGTAAATATCGCAAAGGGCTATTTGCTGTCACGGATTTTATCGCGCCACTGGTACCATTTGGCCTCGCAGCCGGACGCCTGGGTAATTTTATTAATGGGGAACTGGTTGGCCGCATTACCACTGTCCCTTGGGGCATGGTCTATCCCGGTTATGGCCCGCTACCTCGCCACCCCTCGGAAATATATGAATTTCTCCTTGAGGGGGTTCTGCTGTTTACTTTTCTCTGGTGCTACTCAATCAAGCCACGCCCACGCATGACGCTCTCGGCACTCTTTCTTATTGGTTATGCCATCGTGCGTTTTTTCTGTGAATTTTTCCGCCAACCTGACCCACAGCTGCACTTTATTGCTTGGGGTTGGCTGACCCGCGGCCAGGAGTTATCGATCCCAATGTTTCTGCTCGGCCTATTTTTGCTCTATCTCGTTCATCGCCGCAAGAAAAAAGCGCAATCAACCACAGATAGTGGTTGACGTTAGCAGAAGAATATTTTTAACTATTGGCATAATAACATTATTGGATAAGGGGGGAAACGTATGCAACAGTATCTTAATTTTCTACAACATGTCATCGACAACGGTGAAGAGAAAACCGATCGCACTGGCACCGGCACATTGAGCACTTTTGGTTATCAGATGCGTTTTAATCTAAAGGATCAGTTTCCGTTGCTAACAACAAAAAAACTGCACTGGAAAAGTATTGTTTATGAGCTACTATGGTTTCTACGCGGTGATACCAATGTTAACTATCTTCAGGAAAACCAAGTGCGCATCTGGAATGCCTGGGCTGATGAAAACGGTGACCTTGGGCCTGTCTATGGCAAACAGTGGCGCAGTTGGCAATGTGCTGATGGTAAATGTATTGATCAAATTGATGAGGTCATCAAACAGATTAAACAAGACCCCAATTCTCGCCGTTTGATTGTCAATGCCTGGAATGTCGGAGAACTAGACAAAATGGCACTACCCCCCTGCCACTTGCTATTCCAATTTTATGTTTCTAATGGCGAACTATCCTGCCAACTCTATCAACGCTCTGCCGATATTTTTCTTGGTGTGCCATTCAATATTGCCTCTTACTCTCTATTAACCTATATGATTGCACAGCAGTGTGATCTAACACCGAAAGAGTTTATTTGGAGTGGTGGCGACTGTCATCTGTATAAAAATCATCTTGACCAGGCGCAAGAGCAGTTGAGTCGTTCAACTTTTCCACCGCCTACTTTAGTCATTAACCGCCATCCTGAGTCGATCTCTGATTATCAATTTGACGATTTTAGTGTAGTCGGTTACCAGTCACACCCTAATATCAAAGCTGCTATTGCTGTTTAATGGAAAAGTATAGAGCGCACTCATGAAGAACACGGCATTAAATCACAACGACAGTACGCAACGCCGACATCCGCTTAAAGATAAGTGGTGGCTAGTGCTGGCATTATGCCTCTACCTATTACTCTCCTGGTTCTATTTCGGCATGGATATTCTTGGTCATACCGGCCGACTGAAAGGAATCGACATTGACCCGATTATCTATTTTTGGTACATCCACTGGTGGCCATATGCCATCAGTCACCATCTGAATCCATTCATCTCGCAGTTGGTATGGGCACCAAGCGGTTATAACATGGCTAAAGTAACATCAGTTCTTGGCATCTATCTGTTGTCACTACCGTTTCAACTGTTTACTAGCACTTTGACCGCTTATAATATTCTGGTTATCTTTGCTCCAGGTGTCGCAGCATGGACGATGTGTCTACTCTGCTCTTGTTTGACACGCAAGCGCTTGCCTGCATGGATAGGTGGCTATCTGTTTGGCTTCTCTGCTTATATGATTGGGCAAACACTCAATCACGCTAATTTAACTGTTGGTGTTTTTCTACTACCGATTGCTATCACGCTAATTATTTTGTACATCCGCAGACAAATTCACCCGGTAATTTTTATTATCGCGATGACAGTGGCGATGACACTACTTTTTCTCATCTCTTCAGAAATGGTTGCTACTTTCAGTGCTTGCATGGCAATCGCTTTTATTATTGCTTGGTTCTGTTACCCATTAGTGCGTCAGCGTACCGGCAAACTCATTATTGTTATACTAATTTCTTCACTACTCTGTGCGTTACTACTGTCGCCCTTTCTTTATTATTTCCTCACTGAT
>JANQHY010000030.1 GCA_028282395.1 Gammaproteobacteria bacterium | reverse complement strand
CCTTTCCACCACTTCCTTTAATGCATTTTCTGGCAGTGGTTCTACAGGAAAAAATAGGGCGGAACGGCTTAAGAACCTGTCAGATATTTGTGTGCCGGAAAATGCTCATTTGCTAGCGCTGGCTATTCAGAAACTGCCTAGCACACAGTTGGTTAACATGATTAATGCGTATTATATTGGCGAGAAAGTGATAAATCCTCACTTATTTGGTCGTTCTACAGATGCTCGTCATCTATTTGGAAAAAGCAACACTTCTACACGGGATAAAGTTTTCGAGCTTTTACGGGCTGACTTCCAGCAGCATGTCACAAACTTTAACGAGTGTGAAACACAAGTAGAAAATGCGGTTGCTTTATTATCAGCGTATATAGATAACCACAATAAATATGGTGTTAGTGACAGGTTGTTTACAGCCCTCTTAACCACTCCAATGACTGAAAATGGAACGGTAACAAATAGTTGGGTGCAAGCAGTTGGTGCTGTGCAGCAAGCGTTAAGTCAAGCGGAAGCACATCAAAAAGCGCTAGCAGCAGAAGCACAAGCGTACGCTGTTATTTAGATATAATTAGGTATTTTTACTAATTCAGCATCGAAAGAGTAGCATCTTCTAACATCCTAACTATACTCAATTTCAGGCCAATCATAAAAGGACTTAACTTTATGAAATTGAAATCTATAATGAGAACCTTGAGCATCGAAAACAAATATAAACAGTTCCATAATGATAACGATATGTCTATTATTACTGGTGATTCTTGCGGTAAGTTATCTGGGACTGGTCGCTCGGATTTTTCCGCTGTGACACATGAAAATCAGGCTTTCTCATTTTTTCCTGGCACTACAGCGCAGCCAGTTACCTGTCAGTCTGCTGGAAATAGCAATACTGAGAAAGATCTGATTGATTTCAGCCCAAAATAACTCAACTTGGTCATGGTGCCACACCTCATTTTTAATAGAAAACTAGGTGATTAGATGATGTTGTTTGGGTTTGTCAAACATGAGAAATTTCCCCATATTTCCATCACTCTTAAATGCTTGGAGAATCTGATTCATAATTTTTCTTAATAAGTTGTAACTCTTGTATAGAGGTAGTTTTTCTCCATTTAAAAAACACTGATGCAAATCTCATACATCCAGAGGTATGTCTGTGTGTATTTATATTAGCAACCGCTTCTATATCTTCCATACTAATACTATTTTTTGCACAAAGCCGTTGATAGCACCTGAGCTTATCGCTATCAGCATCATTCGATATAAAATCACACCTTGCGGCAAAACTCATCATTAATTGCTTTGCTATTTCTCTATTTTTATCAACGATTCTATCATTACTATTGTGGGCTATATCGGTCTGTGTGACCTCTTTAGGCAGTATGGGCTCTTGAGACTCTTTTTTTGCTAGCTCATGGCATAACTTTACGTCTTCACGTTTCTTTTTCTCAACATGAGCATCAAGTTCGTGCAATTTTTGGTTTTCACCAAAAGCTTTAAACTTAGAGGCTTCCTGCTTGATTAAGCTACAAAACCCTTCTGGTCTAAATTTAATATATTTTATTTTTCTAAGCGAACTCAATTCCCTTTCGAGGGATGACAGCCCGCTATCCCATTCCCATCTTTGTGCAAACCGAGCTATCGTACTTTTTCTTCTATGTAGCCGGCTGTGACAGATTTCTGCGTTAATCCTAGTTCTTTTTTGGTGTATGAGTAAAATTAAATTCCTAATATTAGCACTCACTTCGGAAAATCTGAACGCCTCCTCACTCGAGGCATGGCGAGGGCGCCATGTTCTGGTTTTTATATTAAACATTAGAATCATCCCCTACTTTAAGTCTAAATTACATGCAAGGTCCCTCTTTGTGTATTAAATCAATTATTAGTAAAGGTAAGTATAGCGCAAAAAAAACATCTGTAATTCCGTTGAATATTTATTAACCGATACTGGTAATCGACAGTATTTTAAAAGTATTGTTTGTGCTTTTATCAGCCTTATTAAATTGTTTTTCGATTACCCAAAAGAATTTGTATAACATTGAGATTCACAACCAAAAAGCAACGTGGTAGTGACAAATAAATGTCCGACAAGGTTACGCATTGCCAGTTCCTTTTGGCAGCTAAGCGTACCGGGTATGTTAAAAAGCTCCCACCCCTCGTCATCATTAACGACCAAATCAATTCTAACGTTTTATTTGGGGTGGGAAATTGGTAGAATGAAGCTGACCAAATCGATTTTAACGTAAATATGCCAACACCTACATCAAAATTTTCTCAAGGCAGCTTCGCACTTGCCATCTCAATTTGGATTATTAGTGAAGTAGCTCAATACATATGGGGTAATGAGAAAGTGGGTGCTATACATTTTTTAGTAAGCCATCATTTAATGGATGGTATAATTATTCTGGCCTGGGTTATTTTCTTTTATGCGCTGTTAAATGAAATGTATAAAAAGCTTAATACTAGTCATGTAGACATAAGTACCTTGACTATAGATACTGACTCACAAACTTATAGAGATAACGATCTTAATATGTATTGTCCCGCATGTATCAATAAAGATAAAAAACAACTTTTAAACTGCTCTAGGTTCGATCATGGTTCTTCGCAGAGAAGTTTTGAGTGTCCATCGTGCCACCAAAAATATGATTGTTCAGTGAGCACTTTTAATCAATCGTTCAAAAGCTCTAACAAAGATCATTTCGAGAACGATCCTATTGACATTTCGCAATTTAGATAATTAATTTTTGGCAGACTTAATACATTTATCGATATATCAAAAGAGTTTCGCTGCTAACAAAACAAACGCTTTGATGCCATCGGTTGAAGGCTCTTTTAGGCCAGAGCGCAAAGCATTGCTGAGGATTCTGTCTCTCGAATCGGAATGCTCTAAGCCGTAGGTACTTTGGGTAATCATGAACTATCTCCGATGAATTCCTAATTTGACCCGTTTTCTGCCCCAAGCGGGTCATGCTTGGCGATGTAAAGTGACGAGGGGAGACATCGTCCTTGGCTGTTGCGGCGTCCGTTTGTTAATTGAATCAGCGTCTAATTGTTAATTACATCCAAAGCCAATCGTTGCAACCTGTCTTTTAAAACCTTGGCGTGTTTAAGTAGTGCAAAATCGTTAGGGCTAAGCATTACGTCTCTCAGGTCATCCAGTTTTAATCCCTCAAACCCAAGCATATGGTCTTCGATGTCATATGCTTTATCCTTGTCGTCGTAGCATGCTCTGAAAATCTTTTCATTATTGGTTAAGCTTTCAGTACACATGCCGCCGGTTATTTGGGATAGCTCATATGCGTTTAGATCTTCTGAAACTCGGCATCGGTTTAGCATTGCAGGTCTCGGATATCGTTTATATGACTATAGTTTAGCAAACTAAAATTAAAAGTAAATAGCAAATCTAAATTTTTAGATATAAATTTAGAAACTTATGATTCTTAACAAAATTTAGTGGGATATGAAACAGGATTTTTACCTATTAAATTTTAAATTGAATCTATTCCATAGCTGGTCTAGAATACAACTAGCTCATCTACCTAGTTGTAGAAGGAGTATCTGAGGTCGCTGAATCGCGGCCTCTGCTTTTTCTAGGGTCCTCATGGCTATCTCTTTCTTTAAGAAGTTTCTTGGAGCTTCTTTTTATGAATGACGTAACAAGTTCAAATCTATTGTTTTTTCTTCTAAGAATTACTAAATATTGTTTTTCGTGCAGATATAAAGCAATGTGGTTTTTCTTACCTCTTTTTGTTTTCACAGGTTTTTCCCAGCACCACACTTGCTTTAAATCCATCGCATTTTTAAGTACATACGAAATCCACATGATTCTTTCGCAGCGTCTCAAGTCGGGCAGTCTTTGTTCTTCGGTGCCAGAATTCTTCTTGTCTTCAGAAACCAAATGCCAAAAAACAAAATGCTTATTATGTGAAGCGGGTTTATAAGGGTAAGCTACAGGTAGCCCTAAAAAGGTTATTCTGTCACGTACGAGTGTTTTAATAAATATTTCATATGTCCTTGCCAGCAGAAGATATTGAACTTCCTTGCTCCTTGCGGAGTTGAACGCACTAAGCTGCTAGATGAACGCTCACTAATCAATTGAACCAGTTTGTTTTTGGCTTCGCTTTTACCGCTGTGGTTGGAAAATCTATTTGCATACCCGATGGCGCCGATCAAGACATCAGTGATCTGCATCAATACGACTTCGTGAGAATGAATCTCCTGCATTTTTTTGATCATGTTTTGCGAAAAGTCATAATTGCTGTTGCATAGTACTTCGTGTAGTTTGTTTACTTTTCCACTACCTTGAGTGTCTTTAATGTCTAGGTAAATATTGCATTGTTTATCGGGTGCGATAAACCAGTTCAGTAAGTAGAAATACATTTTATAATAAAACTCATCATGACAGTGCCCAAAATGATTATGGTTTAACTGCTTTTTGTCGATGACGACTGCGCGAAAATAAAGATCATCTTTGTCAAAAAAATAATTAACTACTGCTGCGTAGGCATCGATGGCTGCATTGGAAACTTTTGTCCATTTCATTTCACTTTTTGTTATACCATATTGCCTACGAATTGCTTTAATGCGATCAAACACTTCGATTTTTAAATTATTAGGCACAGCTAATCCACCTAGCACCATAAACTGTTGGTGGTCATGCTCCATATGGCAGCTTTCATCACAATATATGTTGTGAACAGTGGTCATTATTATATAAGTAGCGATTTTGATATCACTATAGTATATCCTATAAACTAAATTCGCTATAGCGATTAATTTCTAACTAGAGCGAGTGATGTATTAATCTGGCGCTCTAATGCGGTAGTGATTGAGTTATTATGCCTCCCTGATTGTTGCAACTACAACTCCAACAATTGACGTATCATCTTCGACAGGTATTAGCTGATACTGTGTGTTAAGAGGTTTGAGATAATACTTTCCGGCATCTCTAACTAATTTCTTTATTGTGGCATCGCCTCCAAGGATGGCCACTACAATATCTCCTTCTTTAGCTGCCTTTGACGAATGAACAATTACAATGTCATCGTGAAATATGGCCTCGCGATTTGCGCACTCCATTGAATCCCCAGACACTCGTAGGGCAAAGGTTTCATTCTTTTGATAATATTTCATTGGCACTTCTATGTGTTCTCCTTCATAATTTTCAGTGATAGGTAGGTATTTGCCGGCGCTTACTGTGTTTAATAATGGTACTTTTGAAAATGGGTCGTCAATAAGCTTGATGTTGCTTTCACCATCAATCATCATTCTTAGGTTTTCTATGGACTGGTAGCTTTTTCCTTTTGGTTGGACAATATTATTTTCCCATTGGCTAACAGCGCCTTTGCTGACACCGATTTTCTTAGCAAATTCATCTTGCTTCATTCCTAGGGCGGTTCTTACGCGACGCACTGTGCTGCCGTATTCCATGGCATAACTCCTATATTTGTTTAGCTAACTAAGCAAAATATCATATTGATAGAATAGATTCCTTGTTCTATAATTTGTTTAGTTATCTATTATTAGGGCGGCATTATGCAGCAAAAACCAGATTTACTCAATGTTTTTAAAACCTACTCAAGTGCTGCAGATTTTTTTGGTATTACTCGCGGGGCGGTAACGCAGTGGAATAACATACCAAAGTTACGACTTTTTGAAATGGAGAAAGCTGGTCTTATCAGGTTCGACAAAAGATCTAAGCGATTTAATTTTGTTAATGGTGGTAAATCATGTCAGTAGAAAAGCGCAAACCATCTGAGTTTAAAAATAAATCAATACCATTTGTTGTGCTGCAATCTGATGTTATTGCACATATTAAAAACGCAGATGCCTTAGCTATTTGGGTCTACCTATGCTCTAAACCAAAAGATTGGATAGTTAGAAAAAATGACATATTTCAGCAGCTTGGTATTGGAAGAAAAAGGTACGCAGATGCGATAAAAATTTTAACCGATATAGGTCTTTTAAGGCTTGTAACCATAAGATCTGCCAAAGGCACTGTTATTGGAACAACCTATGACGTATATAATTTTTCTGACTTAACCGAGATAGACAAAAGTGTCAGTGTCGGCAAAAGTGCCGAGGCAGACAAAACTGTATACCTCGGTAAGCCAACCGAGATAGACAGATCTGCGAGCCTCGCAGAAGTGCCGACGTCGGCAGAAGTGTCACCCTTTAACAAAGATAGAGATATATTACAAAAGAAAGATTTATTACAAACCCCAAATAATAAAAGGGGTAATGAAAACGAACAAACCAATCTCGAATTCAACGAACCTGAAAAGCAAAACCTAAACCCAAATCTTGGAACGCATGAAGAGCAAATTGAATTTGTTTTTAACAAACCAGAACCCAAAAGACGTTTCAACATCGAAACCTTTGCCGACAACGTGGCTGAGGTTTGGGATGAGATAGCAATCCAATCCAACATCAAAAGCCCTGGTGGCAGAAAAAGTGCGGCAAGCTCTACCAGCAGAAACAACATTACGAAAATCATCAAGCTGGCCAAGAAGTCAGAATCAAAACTTGACTACAAGAGTCTGGATGCCTGGCGAAAGTATTTCACGACTCTAATTGCACACACCAATAACAATCCTGTTGTTGCCCCTGGCAGGTCATTCAAGTGGGCAGTGAAAGAAAAAACCTACGAGCAATTAACCAACGATGATTATTTGAGATGGTCAAGCAACAAGAGGATGGCGTAAGGATGAATGATATTGATATCGAGCAAGTTATCATCGGTGCTTTTCTAATATCCCCAGAGAAGCTTATCGATTACTCTGATTCGTTAAACTCTAATGACTTTACTGGTCAAACAGGCTCACTGCTTAACTCGGATGTTATCAAGCACATGAAATCCAATGAATTTGATGCCATTTCTGTATACGAGTTCTTTGGTGCAAACTCAGAGATTTTGTCGCTGGCCAACAATGCAAGGGTTGGTGGTTATGATGTGCTAATCGATAGACATATCGAGGCTTTTCTGTCCAAACGCTTTGCCAACGATGGCGTTAAGGTGCTGCATAAAATTGCCCATTCTGGTAACTCGCATGATGCACTGGAGGCTTTAACTGGAATTGCTAAGCGCGCAGAAGGAATACTTGTATCAAAACCGTTTACTGATTGCTATCAAGAGTTTGATAAGTACATTGATGACCTAGCTGATAGGTCAATGATTAATGGCAGAGAGCCAATATACACGCCGTTTCCCATGCTTAATAAAGCACTGGGTGGACTCCATAGAGGCGAAGTGATGACTATTGGTGCTCGTCCTGGCATGGGTAAAACGTCACTAGGGCTGAGTTTTGGATATCATGCAGCCAAGAGTGGTAGCAATGTGCTGTTCATCAGTACTGAAATGAGCACTGAGAGATTACTCAACAGGGTTTTATCCTCTCAGACGGGTATATCAACCAAGAAACTACGCCTTACCCCTCAAGATCTTCAAGCTGAAGACTATGAATCATTAATGGAAGCAAAAGACACCCTAAAGAACTTTTACATCTACTACAAAGCGCCTTTGAGCATTTCCAACATCCGCAAGGTGGTCAGGGATATGAAAAAACGACACGGTGTTGATATGGTTGTTATTGATTACTTGCAAAACATCAAAGGCAATGGATTTAGCACTGTTGAAAAGCTCGATGATGTTGCAAAAAGCATTCACGATATTGCCATTGATTGTAGCTGCCATGTCTTGGCTCTGGCTCAATCTAATCGTGAAAGTGAAAAAAGTCAGAGTTTACCAAAGCAATCAGATCTGAAAGGCTCAGGAACTATCGAACAAGCATCAGATACCATCATGATGCTGCACAAAAACGAGGATGAATCTGATTATTGCTATTGGATGGTTTGTGTCAAAAGTCGTGATGGTGAGCACCTGAATGTGCCAATTGTGTTTAACAAAGATATTCAACGGATTACACAGGATGATAATCCTTATGGCAGGAAGCTCTCATCCAATGTTCAAAAATGCACATCAGGAGCAGAGCTATGAGCCTACAAACCATCATGAAAGAGGTTGAAACGATGCAGCGCAGGCATGGTTATCGGCTGTCTGATGAGACTGTGCTGAGTGTTTTTAAAAATCGTGGGTATAACTTGACGGATAGTGATTTGAAGTTTGTCAGAAGTGCTATTGCTGGAACTAAGGGTCGGAAATCGATTTTAAGGGTAACCAGCTAGGGGTAAAAAGATGGGTAAAGATAAGATAATTGATTCTAGCACTACCAATGAAGCTTCTATTCTATGTCTTGGAGTAAGTTTTGAATAATTCAACAGAACACCAAGAGCAATGCGCATTCGTCCAATGGCTGCAGTGGACTCATCCCGATGTCCTGGTTCACTCAATACCTAACGGCGCCTATACGACCAATGCATACCATAAGCAAAAGCTCAAGAATGAGGGATTGCTCAAGGGGTGCCCAGATTTGTTTATCGCTGAGCCGGCAGGGCAATACCATGGGCTGTATATCGAAATGAAAAAACAGTCGAAAGGTTATGTAACTCAGAATCAAAAATATGTGATGAAATTGCTCGAGGATCGTGGCTATAAGTGTGTGATAGCAAAAGGATACCAGCAGGCAATTGAGAGTTTTGAGGGGTATTTGAATGTTAAGTAATCCATCTTTAGTTGTTACAAAGCTTTACAGCCAATACGGCAGCTATCGTAAGCTGGCTAATGCTAGCGGGTTGTCTCATAGTCAACTAATTCGGATATCAACTGGCGAGTGTAAAAGACCTGGTTATTCAACAATGTCAAAACTTATTAAGTTATTGAGGCCATGATTTTATACATAAGTAAATTTGCTGTTTACAAATTTGGTTTGGATAACTAAGGTTTTTAACCTAAGTCTAGTTTAGGTGTGATAAGTTGGGATAGTATGAAATATTTAATTGGGGCTGTAGTAGCTATTGTTTTTTGTTCTAGTGTGTATGCTATGCGTAACTATCCTTCTCAAGGTGCTTACATAGGTTTGAGCGGTTCTTTGCTATCTCCAGATTTTAATTACTCATCAGAAACCACTATTGATTTACCAACAGGGGGAGTAAACCCAGATACAGAACGTTTTAACGATAATGGCCTAAATACCAAAATAACCCCTTCTCTGGGAGCAAGGCTCGGTTATCACTATACTGTAGCAGATAAGTATTCCATTGGAGGGGAGGTTTTTGTAGCTTATAATCAGTTGAAAGGTGATAAGTCGGAAACTAGAACTCAGACAGATGCCACTGGTACGGATATTATAATTAATACTAACATGACCATGGAGTCAAATGGCCTTAATTATGGGTTAGACTTCAAACCTGGTTATTTCTTTACAGGAAGTACTTTATTCTATGGAGTGTTAGGGGTTGTTGATTCGCAATTTGAGGTAAAATCAAGTGTTCAATATAGTAGGAGAGTTAGTGCAGATGCAGGTATATCTTCGTATGACGATAATGTAAATATTATTGGATATCGGCTTGGTCTAGGTGTATCAACAATGCTAAACAAGCGAGTCAGTTTATCTGCAGAATATATATATACTAAATATCCTACTAAGCATATCGACCATAGTGGTCCGGTTACTGGTGCGCAAGCTGGTGATACTATCAGTAATGATGTTTCGTTTACCCCAAGTAATAGCCAAATAATCTTGTCCCTACAGTATTTTTTCTAAGGATATCAAGCTTTGTAGGGAGAAACTTTTCTACAGAATTATGCAAGTGGTGCACACATGCACCACTTTTAATGTTACAACGGCATCAACACTAATGGTTTTGTTGTTGCTAGGTGATGGCTAAGAAGTCTCATTGTAAAACATGGACGGTTAAACAGGTTACAACTGCTGCCGAAAAAGCTGGGTCTGTTAGGCATTATTGCTCTTTGATGAAAATTGAGAACTCTACGCATTACGAGCGTTTGAGATCGGAAAACCCCACATATCGAGACGCTTACACGCGGGGAATACAAAATAGCATTGATAGAAATATTACCAGCATTGAAGAGGTGGCTAAAACCAAAAGTGTTAAAGCGTTTAGTGCCAAATTAGAAGCATCTCGAGAATTATTGAACCGTCGTGAGAAAATGTTAGCCAATTTGGAGAAAGAGCGTTACACCACGGGCGATTTATTCGAGCAGCTAGATAAAATCACACAAGATTACACCACTGGAATTATTGATGAGGCAACAGCCAGAACGTTGTATGACGGTGTTAAAGCTAAAGCATCAGTTAAGCAACTTGTTGAGATTCAACCGACGCTAGATGCTGTTAAAAAACTTCTGCGGAGCGATTGATGGCGAATCTATCATTAGCAAAGCAGACGTTTGAGCATTATTTAGAAACTGCCAATGCAGATAAGCACCAACACATCGTCATCGATAATCACCAGTTGCAAGTTGGTACTTCCTTCTATAAGCCGTCTAAAACCGGTTTTAAGTTTCATTCTAGTGACAAACGTGTACGTTGCATCATTGGCCCGTATGGAAGTGGTAAAAGCACCTTGTGCTGCGCTGATATTGTTGAATGGGGATGTGGTATGCCAGCGATGCCAGATGGCATCAGACGCTCCAGATTTGCCATTATTCGTAATACTTATGGCGAGCTTGAATCAACTACTTTAAAAACATGGCTGGATTGGTTTGATGAGCTGGGGGAGGTAAAAACCAAAGTCAAACCTCCTTATGTGCACCACACTTTTAACGATGGCAATGGTAAAGTTGAGATTGAGTTATTGTTTTTAGCACTTGACAGGCCAGATCACATCAAAAAACTTAAATCATTAGAACTCACTGGCGCCTATCTTAACGAAGCCTGTGAGCTTCCCAAGGTTATACTGGATCACATTCTAACGCGTGTTAATCGATACCCATCGCGTCGTATTGTTAAGAACTACCGAAGCGGTGTAATTTTAGATACCAACCCACCGCCAACATCTAATTGGATATACCGGCTTTTTGAGGTTAATCGGCCAGAAGGTTTTGAGATATTCCACCAACCAGCAGGGTTGCTTAAAACAGATGATGGTTATGTGGCTAACCCCGATGCTGACAACATTGAGAACTTGGCAGATACCTATTACACCGATATGACACAGGGGAATTCTGAGGAATTTATCCGCGTTTATGCGTGTGGAGAGTATGGTGTTATTAAATCAGGTAAGCCGGTTTACCCGCAGTATAACGATGACTGGCATAGTGTTGATCATTTAGAGCCGATAGAAGGCTTACCTATCGATCTGGCATGGGATTTTGGCCTTACCCCATCGGCTTTGTGCACTCAAACTACAGCAGATGGCAGGCTTTTATGCTTGAAAGAAATATGCGCAACTAAAATGGGCCTTGAGAACTTTTTAGAGCATGTGTTTTTTAGAGTGTTCAATGAAACTTTCCCAGGGTATGTGATAGGTCATTCTGTTGGAGATCCTGCTGGCAATACTGCTGCACAAACTGATGAGTCTACCTGCCTGGGTATTTTAAATGATTTTGACATACCGACTGATGGCGCTCCAACTAATGAGATATTGCCAAGGTTAGAGGCGGTCTGGAAGCTACTTAATTCAAGTCCTGATGGCAAGCCCGCGATTTTAATTAACCGCAACGGCTGTCCTGTGCTGCGTGAGGGTTTTTTAGGGTTGTATGCTTTTGAACGCCTTAACAGTTCAAATGATGAAGTTTACAAAGACAAGCCGGATAAAAATGAATACTCTCATATTCACGATGCTCTGCAGTATCGAGCACTGCTCATGTTTAATGCCAAGAGAAATCGACCTGATGATGAGCCAGTTGATTACAGTGTTTTTATCAGCAATCCATTGGCTAAAATGGGGTATGCATCATGAAGACGGTCACATTAACTCAAGATGCCACCTTGTGGGAGAATATCAAGCAAGCCAGGGAGAAATCAGAAGACAAGATAGCCACTTACCGTGAGATGATGAGCTTTGTTTTTGTCAGTGCATTGGCTCAACAGGATAAAACAGCATTGGGTCAGGCAGAGTGTGTCGCTTATGATACTCCTGTGATTGCGCCTTTTGTGCGCCGGCAAGTTGAAACGGTGACCGATGGTATTCCTTCGTTTCAAGCAAAAACCAATAACAAGTCCGAGCTATCGGAGGATCAAGCTGAGCTAATCAATACTAAGCTTAATGACATTTTTGACAAATCAGCACTGAAGCGACAAAACTACAAAGCCATTAGAAATGCAATCGCTGGTGGTTTTGGCATCTACGAAGTACGACATGAGTATGCCAACAGCAAGGATTTTTCTCAAACAGTCACCATTCGTGCTGTCGATGACATTGTATATTTTGATCCCAAATCTAAAGAAGATGATGAATCGGATGCTACATTCTGCTTTAAAATCGGCTTTGAGGATGAGGCTGTCCTGAGAAAGAAATACCCTGATGTTGATTTCGATTCGATGGTATTTGATGGCGATGCTGCGCTATCAGAAAGAAGCACAGAATCAAAAGTAAATAAGCGTGAGCTTGAGGTTTGTGATTATTATTACCTGGAAACTGAAGCGGCGATTATCTACAAGCTTCAAGATGGAGAAGTGGTATATAAAAAACCCACTGACCAAAAAGCGATTAAAAGCACCAGAACAGTGGTGAAAAATGTTTGTAAGTTTCAGCGCATTGTTGGTAATCAAATTATCGATAAAGCGGATTTGCCGTTCACCTCATTGCCTTTTGTTCAGGTGTGTTCTGAAGTGGTTAGAGATGAAGAGGGTAATAAAAGCATTATACCCTATGCTGCTCCCGCCATTGGCGCTCAACGCCTAAAATCCATTGCAGCTAGCCTTTATGCCGGCGCAGCTTATGCATCACCACCTGCAAGAATGGGAGTTGTCAAAGAGGCATTGGATGATAAGAGTGTTCAAAAATCAGCGCAAGAGACATCAACGCGCGATATTTTTGTGACTAGGCAGTACAAAACCATCGGTGGTAAATTAGTGGAGCTCAGGCAGCCTGGATATATGCCTTCGCCGCCCATTTCACCTGCTTATGGCATGTTGTCTGAGATGGCTGATGTGATGATTAAGCAAGCTTTGGGTGTTGAGTTTGATATTAATCAAATGGGCAATTTATCTGGCAAAGCGCTATATAATATGGCTGACTTTATGAATAGCAACATCAAAGGATTTGTTGAGAATCTGCTTAATTCACTAAAACGCTGTGCAACGCTTACGTTAGAAGCTTTGCAGGCCATAGATGATGATATAAGCCCGCTGGATATTGAGAGTGCTGATATTATCCTTGAGTCTGGCATTAACTATAAACTGCAGCAGCAGGCCACGCTTGAGATGTTACTTGAGCTTGCTAACGTATCACCAACACTGGCTAAGTTTTTAGATGAAAAAGGTATTAAGCTATTACTTGAGAATATGGATCTTAATGAGAAATCAAAAATTATCAGTGAGTATGAAAAACTCTCTGACCCTAAAAACCCAGAGAATCAGCCGTCTATTCCACCAGAAGTTCAGCTAGAGCAAGCAAAGTTACAGCTTCAAGGACAAAAGCAGCAGATGGATTATGAGATAAAAAAAATGGAGATGGCTGCTAAGCAAAAACAAATGCAGTTAGATGAGCTGAAATTACAGCTTGATAGTCAAAAGAACTCAAATGATGCTGTATCTGAGCATATAAAAGCCATGATGGATAAATACAAGGCAGAGCTTGATGCTATCGTTTCGCAAATGCAGCACAAGTACGATTTAACCCAAACACTGATTGCCCACTCTGGCAAGCAAGACTAATGAAAGGAGCTAATCATGTCGGATACTGATTTGAATACAACTGAAGATAAGGAATTGGAAAACCAAGCTGCTGAAGAAGAAGCTCAGCACGAGAGTGATGAAGATAAAAAAAGCTCTGAGCAAGCCATTAGAGAGCGTGCAGAGAAAAAAGCGCGTGAAGAGCTTATGAAAGATGCTAATTTTATCCATCAGGCCATTGTTACCAATCCAGAGGTTGCCCAAGCCTTAATGGAAAAAGTGCAGCCTACTGCAGATATGAGCCAACAAGCTGCACAGCAACCAGAGCAACAACAAGCACAGCAGCCAGATCTACAGCAGCAACAGGCGCAAAATCAGTATTTGGATCAAGTTGATATGGCTGGGCGTCATGCCTATGGTGAAGACTGGGATAATAAAATCAACAATGCATCGCCTGCCCTTCAATCAGTGGTAAGAACTGCGTTATCGATGAATGATGCTACCCCACACGATACCATTTACAAAATACTCTCAAGTCCTAAAGCTCAAGAAATTGCCAAAATGCTCCCACAGTATCAAGCAGAAGAAATTATGAAGCTGCGCTATGGTAAAGATACCCCGAAAGAATCACCAGAATTTAAGCCCATTGAGGAGTTACGAGGTACGGGTGCATCATCACCTGATACGAGTATTGCTGATGAAATGAAAGCTGCAGCGAGTAATTATCGATAAGGACTTGACATATTTAGATAAACCATGTATAATAAATATAATGCTTAGCGCGTTTCTCACTTCGTAAAAAAGTGGCGTCGCAAAGGTTCTAGCTTCCCATTAAAAGTGGTCGCGACACTCTCTAGCTAAGTAAACATAGGTAACAAAGGCTATCGCTTATCCTTAAAAGTGGTGTTTGCATGGTTCTAGCTTCTCCTTAAAGTGGTCGCAAACAAATGTTTCCGTTACCCATGTATTAACACCCTTAAATTGTTAATCCTGTTAGAGAGGAGTTAGTCTCATGGCTACGCCAAATACTGATTTAAAGAATGTAGTATCCTTTAACCGAAAGGCTATTGCTAATTTTCGTGTTCGCGCACAATTTGCTGAAACGTTTGATAAAAGTTTTATCAACCCCAATAACGCACCAGGTCAAAGTGGACCTACCTTACAGTTTTCAAAACCGATTTTAGTGACTGCATCTGATGGCCTTAAAGCTAACTTTTCAAAAGGCTTTAAAGAGCGAGAGGCAACATTAACTGTCAATCAATTCAAGAACATTCCCATTAACTTAACTCAAGAGCAGTTAGTGACTTACCCTGCTGAGCGATCAATGGCAATGGCCGGTGTGTCCGCTGTTGATGAGCTCGTGAGTACAGTGGATGCGTTCTTGGCAGAAAAATTAATGAGTGTTCCATTTAGATGGTACACAGATGAAAAAGACACACTTGATGTTTCATCCATCACTGTCAGTGTTCAAGCTTTGCGTAAAGCTGTTCAGCGTTTTCGTCAATACGGTTCTACTGCCCGTGCTCACTTTGCTATGCCATCAACACATGCAGTTGATATTATTAATACAGCACTAAACCAATTTACCCCTGATACTAACGACAAAAGTATTGCCGGTTGGCAGATGGGCCGCTTAATTGGTGCTAACAATATTAAGTTTTATGATTCTTTTCATTTGGGAACGCATATATCTGGCAGCGCAGCAGGTGCAGACCTGATTATATCAAACGTTGGCAAAGCCAAATACACCATACCTAACACTGATATCACTGAAGATGTCACTCAGCTTACGGTAACGGTTCCTAAAGATAAAACGATCAACCTAAACGATATTGGTGATATTGGCCATAGTACAGGGCTGCAAATGATTCGCCCAGTGGGCCATAAGTCAGTATCGTTTGCCCCGCAGATCAATGTTGTCGAAGCAACTAAGGTGAATGAGACTACTTATACAGTCAAATTATATCCTGCTTTAGTTCCACCTGCTTCTGGTGGCATCATGTTACCAGAGACAAACATCACTCGTGCTATTAACCCTGCAAAGGATAAGCTGCGTTTAGTTAAAACCCATGACCGTGCTGTGGCTTGGTTGCATGATTATGCCAAGCTGGCAATGCCACCGCTCACCAAAGCGATGACAGCACCGTATGTTGGCTCTACAGAACAAGATCCTGAATCTGGCATATCACTGCGTACTTACTCTGGATTTATTCCAACAGAAGGTATTAACGCCACTGTATTTGATGTTGGTTATGGTGGTGTTGTGGTTCCAGAAGGGGCAATGATTTGGTGTTTACCATCAAACCAAGCATAAGATTGATGGGTAAGTGCTATGTTGGTCTCAGAGTTGATAAGGGATGCGTATATCTTAGGTAAGGTATTGGACGCACGAGGATTAGGATGCGACTCCCCAGAATTGGATGTTGGCCTAAGGCTGCTTAATCGTATCATTGATGAGATCAACATAGATGCGCGTGAAATCGTTATTAATGATTCTCTTAGCATTGATGCTCCAACGGATACCTACATTCTCAAGGGCTGGGTTTCAATTCACAGCGCTACTTACCGCATTGGTAATGTAGAGACCCCAATGAAGATTGTTGATTTGGGCACGTTTTACGATGACGCCTATCTAAAAGATGTCAAAAGCATTCCCTATATGGCTTATGCTGCTCGTAAGGGATTGGATGTTGTAGAGCTGAACTTTTATTTTGACCCTGGCGGCTCATACCCAGTGACCATCCATGGCACAAAAGCGATTGATAATCTCACCATCAACGATGATATCGATGCTAAGTTAAAGCTCTACAAAGTTTATCTGCAAGAGCGGTTAATACGTGATTTGCGTGCCTATAACACCATGGAAGATGACTTAAGAAACGTTTCACGATTGGATGAGTTAAGCGATCGGTTAATGAATATCAAGGATGTGAATCGATCAGTTAATAAATCACCGCTTAATTCAGGTGGTGAGACGGCAATTGACCGTATTGCTCGTGAATCTTTAGAAGGCAATTTGTTTAGGGGGTTTAGACCATGAGTAAGTGGCTGCCCATCGATATAGCAGGACCTCACAATCCATCCAGATACCCTCAAGTATCCAATGAGCAATTGCATAATATGTATTTGTCCAAACAATCAGTTGGCGTGTGCTTGTTTCCATACCCTGGCTACAGGCTCATTAACTCAACTATTGGTGATACTAATCCTAGAGTCTTATTTTACTCGAATGTATATGATGCGCTCATTGGTGTGTTTGGGATTTATGTTTATCTCATCAGATCTCCTGAGAAAGTGCCTGAGATCATTAACACCAAGCTACCGTTAAGCACCTCTGATGGCGCCGTGCATATCGCTGAGAGTGTTGATGCAAAACAAGTAATGTTCACAGCCGGCGGTGAAGCTTATCTAGTTGAGCATAAAGATGGCGATACCTTCCAAAAGGTTGCCCTACCACAAGAGGTTATTGTCTCAAATGTGATTCACAAAGATGCCTCGTTCATCATTTGTGATACACAAAGTAGTAAGTGGTATGTATCAGATGTTAATAACGGGAAAGTGTGGAATGTTGATTCACGTGGGAGAATTGATAGCAAATGTGTTGCAGTGGGTCATGCCGGCAAGCAAGTTCTAGTCTTTGGCACTAATGAGACTACAGTATTTTATGATGCCGGCACTATTCCTTTCCCCTGGCAAGAGATCAAATCGGTATTTATCACTTATGGATGTTTGTCAGTCAATTCGATCGCTCAAGGATTTGGGCTGTGCGTGTGGCTTGCCCCTAACAAACAAGCCTCTGCAGTGATTATGGTCTCTGATGGAGCCATGCCAAAGCCAATATCAAACGATAACATTGATGCACTCATTGATGACTTAGAATTTCCTAATCTGTGCGAAGGGTTTTTATTTCAACAAGATGGCCACATATTCTATCAGCTTAATTTCTATGCTGATGATGTTTCTATTGCCTATGATTTTACAACCAAGTCGTTTATCAAGGTTAGCAACTTTGAGAAGGTCAGTGATATTCAATATATTGCCGCCAATAAGGATAAGATTTATTGCCTTATTAGAAATCAACCTGGCATTTACCAGCTATCAAACAAGTTTTCCTCTAATAATGGCAAACAAATTCAGCGCATTCGAGTGACTAAAACACACTACTTTGATAATCCTGTCACAGTATCTCAAATCCGTCTTCGTATGCAACATGGTGTCAATGGCGCCCCGTTTATAGAGCGCCTTGATGATAAGCTCGTCAAAGAATTTGGACAGTTAACCGATAAAGGGTTTTTCAGATCATTTGATGATTTGACGGATGCTAAACGTGGTGAATATTGGAAGATTTCCAAAGAAATGACAGTAAGCGGCATCAAGTTGAGCTCACAAAACGCCATTTTATGTAATATAGATTTCCCAGGCACTCCAACTGATTTGTCTAACTTCAGAATTGTCACAACCGACCCCTTGGGCAAGCTTCGTCTATCAATTAGTCATGATTTCGGTGTGACATTCTCAGATGTGAGAGACGTGGATTTGTATGAGAGAGCAAACTACAAGGATCCATTTTATGTGCTAACCAATGGGCTTGGAGCATCTCGTACCTGGACGTTTAAGTTTGAAATATTTTCAAAGCAACCCATTGCCATTATTGAGGCAAAGGCTTGGGTGGGGAGTTAATGATGCAAATACCTGATTTTACTGTTAACACCCATGTTATTGATGAGCATGGCCGAATGACTAACAAATTTGCACTGATGCTATCGCAGCTTCTCATTCAGTTATGTGAGCATTTACCAGATGATGGATACGTTCAACCTAGTGTTGATGCAAAGACTATTAAAGCGCTCACGCAAAAGACCATTGGTGATGCGAGGAATGATAAATACTACCAGCCAAAAATCGTTCACGACAAAGAGAACAACCTTTATCGCTGTAATGATTTAAAGGGAAATTATCTGGCGTTGCAAACCAAATTAACCAAAAAATACGATCACACTAAACCATGGATAGATGTATCCACAGGACTATTAACCGCTGACGGTAAAAACTTTTTAGATCAGTTTGTAGAGGAGTTAGGCTAATGTTAGGCGGTTTATTCGGTGGCGGCGGCTCCAACCCAGATGATGACTCAGGACGTATATTAAAGCGTTTTGAGCCAAACATAATGCCGTTTGTGCATAATGGTATATGGGGTTCTGATCAGTTTAAAAACGCTATTAAAAACTTTCTAGGCGGTGGCCCTGTTAACTTTGAAAACTCAATTATGAGCCAATACCGGGAGTCTCCCTATGCTCAACATCAAGTGCAACAAGCAACTGATGCAGCTAACCGTGCTGCCGCTGCCGGTGGTTATCTTGGCACACCTCAAGAACAGCAGCAATTAGCTGGAGATGTACAAAACATTGTCAGTCGCGATCAAAACCAGTTCTATCAAAATGCAGTTCAGCCTTATGAATACGGAACTACTCAGGCTGGAAATTTAGCCGGTCAAGGATTAACAGCAACACAACAGTTATGGCGGTACTTGCAGGCGCTTGCGAACAATCAGCTAGGCTCTGCTGGATGGTCTGCACAAAATCATGGATTGGGCGGTGCATTTAATGCCCTAGGCGGATTGGCAGGTCTTGCAGGTGATATCGCCGGTATCCCTGGAATTAATGGTTTGTTTGGTGGTGCTGGCGCAGTAGGTAGTGGTTTAGAAGGCTTGGGCGATGGTGCTGCCCTTGCTGGCATGTTTATGTGAGGTAACTGATTATGGCATTTAATCCAGCTTCATACTTACTCGGTGTTAGGGGTGGTCAAGCAGCCAATCCTTTTAACATCCTGTCAAATAGCATTCAAAATGGTGCTAATGCAGGGAATGCGTTGATGCATTTATTATACGGTCCTCAAGCATATCAAGACACTCACAACGCTGCCGTTGCCGATCTTGCTGCTCAGAATATTAAGAATCAGTATATGCCGCAGAGTTTGCAAGCTCAAAACAAACTTTTAACGTTTAAAGCGAATAATCCTGGGTTATCTTTGCCTGGGCTAGCTGGGCAATTAGCTGCTGCAAATTACTGGGATACTCATCATCCTCAAACACCTACCCCTCAGGGAAATACTATAAATGTACAGCCTGATTCTGTACAACAAGCACCTGGAGCTAATACTTTGCCTGTGCAAGCAAACTCTGGATTGCAACAGCTAAATCCTGTTAATGCTAACCCTGTGCAGCAGCAACAAACTCAACAAAAGCCTCAAGTGCAACCCACCTTTCAACCTAAGCAGTCGGTTGGTGACTACGTTGATGCCTTTAATAAAAATGCCAAAAAAGGCATGTACCCTGGATCATCGCTTCCAGAATTAAATAATGCCTCTCCTTTAATGCAGGCTGTATATAACTCAGCGAGATCAAAGTTAAATCAAGTCGGTTATGGTCAAGCATCTCAACGTATGGCGATGTGGCGCTATATGCCAGCCAATGAAAAAACTAATATGATGGCAATTGCTGCTGGATATGGAATTCCATACGGAAAATCTGCACAGTTTTTCTTAAATGGCGGCTCTTTGGATGACCTTGCTAAACAAAGCGGAATACCTTTAAGCCAAGTAAATCCTATCTATCCAAGTGATAAATCAGCCATTAGGCAAATACAGATGAGAGGCATGGCGCTAAAAGCTGTTGATTCTTTAACCGACACCATAACAAAATGGGCTGGGCCATATGCGCCAAGAATTGGAACTATTAGTCCTAAACTGTTATGGCAACAAATCAAAAATCGCGACCCTGATAGTCAGGCCAAATTGATGGCAGCTAACATGTTAAGCCCAGAGTTAATATCGGCAAGAATTCGCGTAGCACAAGGACAACCTGGTCAAAAGCTTATTGATGAAATGCAAGGGAGTGCCTTATCGAAATTCTCACCAAGTAAAGCATTTTTGACGCCAGAGGTATTTTCTAAAGCTCAAGAGTATGCAAAACAGGCTATTCAACAAGCATATGCAGCGGAGAAAGCAGGAATTGTTAACCCATATAGCAAACAGAATGCTGTTAACGCTTCACAATCTAAAAATAGCGGTCCCGTCCAATCATATAAAGGTTATTCTGCGGCTGAAATTAACGATTATGCCAAGAGAAGCGGATTAACTCCGCAAGAGGTTAAAAGAAAGCTATCTGTGGCAATAGGAGGTCAGCGATGAATGCCAGACCCTCTATAGACCAGGTGTTAGGAAGTCCAAATTCTCACCGACCATCTATTGATGATGTTCTTGGAGCACCACAGAGAAATACTGCTGCTGATAATTTCTTTGGCAGCGAACTCAATACGGCGATTATTAATCCTGCAAATTCAGCTAATGAACTTGGAAGTGCTGTATCACGAGTATCGAATCCTTTAACCTCATCATTGCCACTGGCGCTAGCCATGAAGCATTGGTTAGAGGGCAAGCTAGGTAAGGCTGGTCAATATCTTGAACATGTTCCTACATTCCATACAGAACCAGGTGTAGCAAGTTTTGGCGGTACGCTCACAGGATATTTATCTCCATTTCGTCTTGCATCAGAGGTAGAAAAAGGTATTAAAGCCATTCCAGAAGCTGTATCAGGGGTTGAGAAAGGAATTGAGATGCTTCCAAAAGCCGCTTCAAAGGCTGAAGCTCTTCTAAAAGGTCTTTTTTCAAGAGGCGCCTCTACAGCCGCTGCTTCTGCTTTAGGCGCTCCAGAGGGTGAGAGGAGAAATGCAGCCCTATATGGAGCAGGTGCTGAACTCTTAATGCCAGCAGGCGCTACAGGATTGAATGCACTGCGTAATTTCTTTAGTAAACCTGTTGTTCGTCAAGCGCCTGAAGTCTTAACTGGAGAATTTACCAATCAGTTAGCACATCCACAAACCAGCGCACCAGAAGTATTATCGGGAGCATTTCACGATGCTGCCGACAAATCTAGGACCTATGGTCAATTAGAAGATCAAGTAAATGCTTTAGATGCTAATAAAACGCCGCTTGATATCAGCCCATATAAACAAGCTGCTCAAGGCATGCTCGATAATATCATGAATAAAATTAAATCCAACAGAAGTTCTTATAGCGATGTTACCAAACTGCTTAATAAGATTGTGGATGAGCCACCACGTAACTATCAAGATGTTTTGGAACAATACCAGATGCTTAACTCTAAACCCACATGGAATGCATTCACCCAGAAAGAGGTTATGGGGATGAAAAACCATGTACGTCAATTAAAGTCTGCTTTAATGGATACGCTTGATAAACAAGCTCAAACAAACCCAGAAGTTGGTGACTTTCTATCAAATTGGCGAGCTAGAAACGCTGATGTAGCAGCGCATAAGGGTTTTTATGATTTCCCACGGGTAGCTAAAGTTAACACGGTGGTCAATGAAGCTGCATCAGGAGACAGTCAGGCTTTCAAAAAACTGTTTTTCACTAAATCAGGCAGTCAATCTCGTGTACCAACTTGGGAGAAATTTAAAAATCTCACCGGTACATCAGATGATGAAGCACGCAATCTATTAAAAAATCACTATTTCGATGAAGCCAGATTAAATTCCAGAGAATTTGATAACCACAAAGCTCTGGGGTTGTATGAAAAACTCAGTCCACAAGAGAAGGACTGGATGTTCACACCGCATGAGCGCCAGTTAATGGATACTGCGCAAGATGCATTAAATGTAAGCAAAAAGCTTAAAAGAAGTAGCGTGAAATCAATTGTGGGCTCTCTTGTTGCAAGATCACTGATCGGTGGTGCATTGGGCGGTTACTATGGTTGGAATGAAGGTAATCCACTGCTTTATGCGCTTGGAGGGGCATTGCTTCCATCCGGTATCGGTGGCGCAAGACGTATTCTTGGTGAACATTTTGCGTCTAATCCGAAAAATGTTGTTAAGGCGATTAATCGCCTTGCTAAGTACCCTGTTAAAAGCAGTAGTACAGATATCAAAATTTTACCGATGGTATCGGCTGCGTTAGGTGGAGGTAATTCATAATGTTTAGTTACTTTATACCAAAAAGACGTAGAAAAACCTTTTTATTTCCCTCAATAAGAGTAAGAAAGGTCTCTTTTGGACTTGCTTCTAATAAAAACACCCAACCCATGAAATACCAAATATTAACCATCAACCACCAAGTTGCGGCAACTTCCAACATCACTAAGAGAAACGACACGATATTTAACTCAGCATTTAACTGTAGAGGTATGTTAGCATGTCTATAAACAACGCGAAACTCATATTATCACCACCGATACAGCAAAACATCATTGACCCATCAACCAGAATGCCGGTTGTGGGCAGTGTCTTTTTTTACAAAGCTGGCACATCTATTCTAAAAAGCGTATATCAGCGCTCCAATGACCCCGATAACCCGTATGTCGCTACACCTAATCCATTGCATTTAAATTCTGCTGGTGCGCTTCCCTTTTCGATATTTGCCTATCCTGTTAATGAGGCTGATGAGACCACACTTGAGCTGTATGACCTGGTAGTTAAAAACTCAAATAATGTCGAGATACTTCGTATTAACAACTGGCCAGAGACGGCAAAACAAGGCTCTACCACGGTTAATATTGCTGATGACTACATTGTTAATGGTCAGTTTAACTATCCGATTAAGTTCTACACAGATTTACAAAAAGTAGGACAAGTGAGTCTAGCATCTACTGGTGTGTGCCCTGCATGGCAATATGAATCTGATGCTGATCTAACGCAAACTGAGCGCTTTGTTACCTTTGAATAAATACTAAACGATAAAGAAAATGACCTGCCTAAGTTTCTGTGCATTATTGATGGCATCGACAAATCTGGTAAAGAGACGTATTCACACCTAAAACAGCGCTTAGGACCAGTGGAGATATTGGCTGGCAAAGAAATCACTTTTAGCTTTTATGGCCAAGATAGAAATGGTAATGGCGCTCAAGTTGAGCTTTATTTGCGCCGTACTTATGGGCCTACATCTTCTGGTGCTTCTGCTGTTGATGATAAGTTAATTGATACGGTCACAGTGACCTCAACCTTATCGAAATTCACTAAAACCATTACCATACCATCACTTGAAGGTAAAACCATTCACGAGCCATCCAGTCTTGAGTTTTACTTTTCATTTCCTATAGGGGATGCCTACAAGATCGGAGTTACTTCTGTTGTGGGTCGCTTTGGCAATATTGATGACCCAGTATTTAATGTACTGCCTGTATCACTACTTAATGCACGTATTTTCGGTGAGTCAATTGATTATCAGAACTTAAGTACAGCCGATAACTTTGGAAACCTTGGTTATTTCAATGGCGATATGGTGATACAGCGCAATACTGGCCACTACATTAAGATTGCTAAGCGTGCATTGCGCCAAGATATGGAGATTTTAGGTGCTACCCGAAAAGCATTGCCGGTTAAGGGTGCCAATGATTATGGCATCCCTTATGAAAATCTCTTTAACGTGCTTAAAACAGACTGGGGTACTGATGGCGATTTGGTCGTCACTCAAGACAAAGAAGACATAATATTTGAAGCTATTGATGTTGGTGACCCATTGAATGGTTATGACAAGGGGTACGACAAAGGAACTACATCATTTACCGTTACTGTTGAAAGAAAGGCTAGCCGATTTGGTATTGTTGCCACAGTCAGTGGTAACACTTTGATATTAAAGCCTGCTGATAATAAGAAACCTGGCCCTGGTGGATTTTATGATGGCGCTGCAACCAAGCCACCTTATGCAGCATTCGGGTATAAAGGCCAAGGTGGAGCACAGCCTATTGCATTGAACAATATAGTCACCTCATGCTCTTCCAAATACACAATCAACACCGGTGGTAGTGGAACAACCGAAAGCAAAGTGGCTGGCACTGGCGCTATTGATATTGTTGATAACTCAACAGGCAAAGACTGGCAATCGACTCTGACCTTTAAAAAGTCTGAGGCTGCCGCTTATCAATCATCCCCTGGGCAGGATAATTTACAGCGTGGCCAAGCGAATTTTTACTACACCAGAAATGCTATAGGATTTGGTACGAATAGATACAACCTGGGATTATCTTATTCACACGGTGGCGGTGGTCAAACGGTTGGACCATTTCAGCCTAATCAATTATTTGTCTATTGGAAACTTGATGGGGCTGGGGGTTATTACAATAACGGATTCCCAGCCAAAGATGCACCCATTGCCGAAGTTGATTTAGCTAAAACCGATACGTTGCCCAATATATTGGAAAAAACAGCCGATGCTATTAGTAGCAAGTTCAAAATAAAATTTACTGTCACAGAAGTGCCAAAGGCTGGTAGTTACATCCTGTTTTCATCGGCCGTTACTGCTCAAAGCAAAGGTATTCAGTTCTACTCATATTGCAAAGTAGATGGTATTGGAACTGACCCAAAACCCATAGGAAAAACACTAGCAGGCATTGCCGAGCTAAATTCCAACGACTCATTAGAAACGATTGCTAAAGAATGGGCTAAGGCAATTGGGAGTGCCAATTTCAATATTCCATCGATGAAAGACATTGGTATGGAGTTGGCCGCTGGTGAGGCTGATAAAAACTATGTTGTAGTGCTTTTATAGGAGATAAATAAATGAGCGAAAATTTCATACAAAACAGAGAACCAATAATGCCATCAGCAGGGTGGAAAGCAACAATTGGGGAAAATAAACACGGCTATTTTGATTGGATAATAGCAATTTATGATGACAAGACAATAACAACCCCCGTATATGCATGTGTTAAAGGGTTTAAGAATCAAGATAACGATATTACCCCAATACCGTTTACCTACTCAGGAGAAGCCAGGGTTATTTTGGGCGATGAGATAAAGCATCTGGCAATGATCTGGCTGGTAACGCTTTTAGCACAACATCAGGCGTTACTTTCTACGTGTATAGGGGATACTGATATGTTGATTACTTTTTTTAGTCAGTTATTTGGTTTTAAAAGCAACTCTATACCGCCTAATGCTCTAACGTATGAGGGTGTTTCGCTTTCCTACCAAAACGAAATTCTTACCTACGGAGAATGGCCATGTCAACACCTATTAAAGATGTAATATTCAAAGCTGGTGAGCTTAAAGCCGAAGCTCCAGCAAATGACACGGACGCTGCCAATAAAAGATATGTTGATGGTGGTTTGAAGGCAAAGGTTAACACGTCGGATATTATTAACAATCTTACAACCGATGATGCTAATAAGCCTTTATCAGCGGCTCAGGGAAAAGCTTTAAATGACTCGCTATCTGGCTTCAGAAATCCGCTAAATTCAGAAGCGGATTACAAGAAAGTCGTTAATTCAAAACGTTGGAGCCTTATAAATTTAAGTGGTCTGATATCGATTGAAAACACTTTTGGCGTTACGCAGGGTGATTTACAGCAATTGATTAGGACAAATGAGAGATCACAGAACTTCTATTTTAATAATGACCCTATTGCTGGAAAGTATTTTAGATTCAATTACGCTTATACGGTTTGGATGAAAAGTCTTAGAGGGTGTCGTCAAATTATACACCACATCATCATGGCCCTAAATTGTACTGCCGCAAGGAACGAATTGGCATTTTTTGCATAACGAGTGGCGAT
>JANQHY010000007.1 GCA_028282395.1 Gammaproteobacteria bacterium | reverse complement strand
CAGCATAGAGGGCGGCGTACTCACCTAAACTATGGCCAGCAACAATGTCGGGTTTTTTGCCGCCACGTTCAAGCCATAGCTGCCACATCGCGATGTCAGCCACTAATAAAGCAGGCTGAGTGTAGCAAGTTTGATTCAGTTTCTCAGCTGGCCCATTAGCGATGATCTGCCACAGGTCATAACCCAATAGGTCGGCAGCCCGTTGAAAATACTGGCGAAAGGTAGCTGAAGCTGCAGCAACATCACTTAACATTGCTACTTTTTGCGAACCTTGGCCGGGAAATACAAATGCAGTTTTACTCATAATGCCTCCCAACAGTTAAAATTCTAGTAATATTGCACCCCAAGTGATGCCGCCGCCAAATGCCTCAAGAATAACCTTGTCACCGCGTTTAATACGTCCATCACGCACAGCAACATCAAGTGCTAACGGTACTGAGGCGGCAGAGGTATTGGCGTGCTTATCAACAGTAGAAACCACTTTCTCCATAGGAAAATTAAGGCGTTTAACCGCCAGTTCAATAATGCGACTGTTTGCCTGGTGTGGGACGAGCCAATCGATATCCTCTTTCTGCAGATTATTACGTTCAAGCAGTTCGGTCATGACATTGGGCAGTTCAGTGACGGCAATGCGGTAAAGTTCGCGCCCCTGCATCTGCAGAAAACAGCGTAGCTTGTCTTCTGGAGCATGTTGATAGTGCGGATTGGGTAGGTTAAGGATGTCGGTATATTGACCGTTAGCATGTAACACGCAGTCAACAATACCCGGTTGCTCAGAGGCTTGGATGACAACAGCGCCAGCACCATCACCAAATAGGACACAAGTTCGACGGTCTTTCCAGTCAAGTGCACGTGAGATTACTTCACTACCGGCAACAAGTATCGTTTTTGCCGCGCCTGTCCGGATAAACTGTTGGGCAACAGTTAATGAGTAGATAAAGCCAGAGCAGGCCGCTGTCAAATCAAAAGCGGGAATCGGTTCTAATCCCAGTGCTTTTTGCAGAAAGCAGGCGCTACTAGGAAACAGCATATCGGGGCTGCAGGTGGCAACAATAATCATGTCAACTTCTTTCGCATCCAGCTCTGCCATTTCTAATGCTTGGCGCGCAGCACTGAGCGCCATCGATGAAGTGGTTTCGTCATCTGCAGCGATATGGCGTTGATGGATGCCGGTACGTGAGGTAATCCATTCGTCACTGGTATCGAGAATTTTCTCAAAATCTTGATTGGTCATTACTCGTCGCGGCAGATAGCCGCCAACACCAAGGATTCTAGCGTAAGGGGCCGTCAAGCTTCATCTCCTAATAAATCTGCAATTTTCTCTTCAATACAGTGGAGAACGTTGTTTTCCACCTCCCAGATAGCACGTTCGACTGCGGAAACAAAGGCTTTGGCACGGGCACCGCCATGGCTCTTGACCACAATGCCGCGTAAACCGAGGAAGCTGCCACCATTATGGCTTGAGGGGTGGACGCGTTTCTGTATCGAGTTTAGTACTGGTTTGGCAATCAATCCTGCCAACATGGTGAACCAGTTCTTCATGAACTGTTCGCGCGTAAACTTCAGCGCTAATCGTGCTGTGCCCTCACTCGCTTTCAGCGCAATATTGCCAGCAAAGCCATCACAGACAACAACGTCAGCAACATCTTTGAAAATATCATTTCCTTCAGCAAAGCCGACATAATTGACAATGCCGCTTTCGGTTAATAGTTCGGCAGTCTGTTTGACCTGCTCATTACCTTTAATAATCTCTTCACCGATATTGAGTAGCGCCACACGCGGGCTGTCAATATGGCCAACGGCATGCGCGATGACTGAACCCATAATAGCAAACTGCATCAACTGTTGAGCAGTGGAATCAACGTTAGCGCCAACATCAAGCAAACGCACCATCTGATTAGGGTTATCGGCAGGAACATGGATCATAATTGCTGGCCGATCAATGCCGGGGAGCATTTTTAGCACGAAGCGCGCAGTGGCCATTAATGCGCCAGTGTTACCAGCGCTGACAATTGCATCAGCACGTTTCTGTTTCACCATATTAATAGCGACGCGCATGGATGAATCTTTTTTATAACGCAGTGCTTGTGCCGGCAGCTCATGCATCTCGACGACTTGTGATGCGTGTTGGATCTCCAGGCGTTCGAGCAATTGCGGCTTTTTGACTTTACGGAGTCGAGTTTTTAGCGCCTGCTCATCGCCGACTAAAATTAAGCGGATATCGGGATAACGCTTTAATATTTCTACTGCTGCAACGACCACTACTCTAGGGCCGAAGTCGCCTCCCATGGCGTCAAGCGCGATCGTAATTTTTTTCAAGGCAGATTACTCTTCTTCTATTTCGTTCTGCTTTGGAATGATAACCTGGCGACCACGGTAGAAGCCTTCAGGTGTAATATGATGACGACGATGCGTTTCGCCAGTCTCTGGATCGATTGATAGTGTCGATGTTGATAATGCGTCGTGAGAGCGGCGCATACCCCGTTTTGAACGGGTTTTTCGACTTTTTTGTACAGCCATCTGTTTTCCCCTTTAATTTCAATTCTTTGTTGACAAATCTTTATGTCTCACACTCTTTTTTTCACTCGGAAAAAGCCGTTCTAGCTGATAAAAAGCTAGGCCGGTAGTGCCACCTATTATTATGCGGCCCTATTCTAAGCACTCTCTATGGCAATGTCAAAGGAAACTCAGTAACTATTTCTCTCGCATGATAGTGAAGTCGATCAGGGTGGCCAGGGGGCTATCAGTCAAACTTGCTTTGCCTAGGGCAGCAAGGGCTTCTTGATGGAGTGCATGTAGCTTTTCCCGTGCCTGTTCAAGACCAACAACACTTGGATAGGTAGCTTTTCCTAAGGCCAAATCAACGCCGGGCAGTTTGCCAAGAGAAGGGAATTTGCCTTCAATATCAAGGATGTCATCGCGAATTTGAAAGGCCAGCCCGAGACAGTCGCCATAGATTTCCAGGTTTTCTTTAACTTGTTGATCTTGGCGGTCTGCTGCGATTAGGGCTAGTTCCACGCAGGCTTTAATAAACTTGCCAGTTTTATTAATCTGTAGCTCTTCTAATGCAGGTTGCTTTATTGATATCGGAGCGGTAATGTCCAATGCCTGGCCATAAGCCATACCATTGGCGCCAATTGCTTGAGATAAGAGCGTGATCATCTTTAGCTGTTGCTCACTGTTTAAGTGGCAGTTTGGCTGAGCAAGAAGATCAAATGCGCAGGTTTGTAACGCATCACCGGCTAAAATAGCAATGCCTTCGTCAAAGGCTTTGTGGCAGGTCGGTTTACCGCGACGGAAATCATCATTGTCCATTGCTGGCAGATCGTCATGAATTAGGGAGTAACAGTGGATGAGTTCAATGGCGCAGGCGGCATTATCAACAGCCTCAGGGCTAACGTTAAGTGTTTCGCTACAGATATAGAGTAGAGCTGGGCGAAAGCGTTTGCCACCATTAAGTACCGAGTAGGTCATCGCTTGATGTAATGGATGGGTTGATACTGGCAGCACTGCACGCAGCAGTTGGTTAGCGCGTTGTTGCCAAGGGTGTATTGGGTTGTCTGGTGTCAATCCGTTTCCCTCTCATCATAGTCCTTAAGTTTATTATCCTTTAACAAAATTTTTACACGCTGATTAGCATCTTTGAGACGTTGTTGACACTGTTTGGTAAGGTGGATGCCACGTTCAAATAATTCTAATGATTGTTCTAAGGTCAGCTTATCGCTCTCCATGCGCTCAACCAGTTTTGCCAACTCATTCACTGAGGAGGCAAAGTCAAGCGCTTTCTCTTTTTTGGCTTTTGCTGTCATTGTATAAGATACCCATTTAAAACCGTGTTGATACCGTACGTGATCCTAGTGCAAAGGTCAATTCGCATTCTAGGCGGTTCTGTCAAAATAGAGTGGAATTTCTCAACAGTGTTATGGATGGCTTGCAAAATTTGAGGGCGCCGTGTCTTGATTTTTGGTTTTGCTCGTGATAGATAGTCCTCCGAGCATTGAAGCTCGATTATAAATCAGAAATCTTTCTAGATTAAATCGAGTTATAATTTTTTATCCAAGAGGAGAAAGTAAATGAAAAAGTGTCAATTATTTGTTGCGGCTGGTTTATTGTTGTCGTCTGGTTTAGCCTTTGCGGCGCATTCTACAACTTGTGCTAATTTTAAAATCGTTAATGACTCCATGTGGAGCTGTGCAGAAGATCAAAAGACAGGCCAAATCTCTAATTGCCATAAGGTTCCGCAAGAAATAGCTTATATTTATCAATCAGGCAGCGTAGAAAAGCAATATATACTACAACCAGGTGTGATGGACAATTCGGTACCGCAAGTTATTGGTGATACCTATTGGTTGAGTGGTCCCGATGGTAATGCAAAAGTATTTATGTCTATTTTCGGATGTAGCAGCGGCACTATTTATGTCATCCGCGATAGTAGTAATGGCAATATATTCAATTTCGCCAATCAAGATCCTAGCCAACAGTCTTAACTTGATTATTATTTGTATAAATTAGGTCCAATAGCCGTGTTGCAAAGGGCGCGCCTTAAAATTAAGGCGCCCCTTTAACCGGTTTCATGGTCCGTTTTTCTATTTACAGTATATCTTGGCTAGGATGCTCTGAGTCCCCTGACAAAATACCTCTCAAATTCTTTTTAACAGAAAGTCGTCTGCTCTGATTGAGATGGCGATTGACCTGCCGCATGAGAGGCGCTATATTGCAGAGGAGATAAATATGGGTTTCACCAAAGGAGAGTCATGATGTCAGCAAATCGTGTTAAAGTTGTTATTACTGGTGCTGCCGGTCAAATTGGTTATGCACTGCTTTTTCGTATCGCCTCAGGTCAGATGTTTGGCGCACAAACGGTTGTTGATCTTAACCTGCTTGAATTAGAGAGTGGTCTGACAGCCCTTGAAGGTGTAGTAATGGAGTTACAGGATGGTGCATTTCCACTATTGGGTGATATCTGTATTACCTCTGATTTGGATACGGCGATGACGGGCGTTAATTGGGCGATACTCGTTGGTGCAGTGCCAAGAAAGGCGGGGATGGAGCGTTCCGATCTATTGGAGATTAATGGCACAATTTTTGGTCCGCAGGGACAAGCGCTAAATAATCATGCAGCTGACGATGTGCGGGTATTGGTAGTAGGAAACCCCTGTAATACTAATTGCCTTATAGCGATGAATAATGCCCCAGATATTGCCAATGAGCGTTTTTATGCGATGACAATGTTGGATGAGAATCGTGCCAAAGCACAACTGGCATTAAAAGCAGGTGTGGCGGTTGGTGAAGTAACCAATCTAGCCGTATGGGGAAATCACTCATCGACACAGTATCCCGATTTTTATCATGCAAGAATAGGTGGCAGAGAAGCCGTTGAGATGATTAATGATGATGTTTGGTTTAAAACTACCTTTATGGAGACGGTGCAGCAGCGTGGTGCGGCAATTATTAAAGCGCGTGGTAGCTCAAGTGCTGCAAGTGCTGCCAATGCTGTTGTTGATACAGTTCATGCAATTACCAATGATACTGCAGAAGGAGACTATTTCTCTTTATGCCAATGCTCTCAAGGTCAGTATGATATCGAACCCGGTTTGATTTTTTCTTTCCCTACCCGTGTTGTAGCAGGACAGCTCGAAGTTGTGACAGGCATTGAGCACAATGATGATGGAAAGCAACGACTTCAGGTTACTGAAGAGGAGCTAAAGAAAGAGCGTGATGTTGTTAGAGATAAAGGCTTTATTGATTAGAGTTTTTTATCTTTACAGCTATTTTCGTTTGCAGACGTTTTTGAAAGAAAAAGTCGTCGTCCAGCAACCGCTTCGCGGGACGACGACTTCTAAAGTTTTCTGTTCAGCGCCAACATAGTCATTGTGCTGGATTTCGTTATCTTGTCCCGAACGATCCCTTACTAATAAATGGGTTTGGTTGCCAGTAGTGAAATAACCCGCGACTGTTAGACTGTCGAGTGGTTGATTAGGAAAAAATAGTTTCGATTGTTTTACTCGTGGGCGACAAGCCGCCATTTTATTTTTTAATGGCTGCCATTGCAGCGTCAATTGATAGCTGTTGTTTGATGCAACAGCCATGATAGTTAATGACTGCCAAAATAGTGGCGACTGTTTAAGTACCAGTGTTTCAAGAAAGTAGTAGAGAGAGTTAAGATCTGCTGTAGCACTTAGCAGCTTAGTTTTTTTATTAATGTGAGTTAAATGGTTTGCTTGAGCGATAGCATAAATGTCACTGTCGCTCAGGCAGTAGTATTGTGGTAAATTAGCTACTTGAATCACTTGCTGGGCTTTTGCTATGTATGCGTTCTGTTGTTTGATTTGACGCAATGCCAGCTGAATTTTTCGCTGTTTGATTAATGTCGGCTTAATGGCAATTACCCATATTAGTAATGCAATAGTGAGATTGATGAAAATTGTTGTAATAATTTTAATTGGCCAGTGCCATTGATTCAAATTAATCATGGTGATACGTTCGACTGTTAATCTAAATTTAATTCCAAATTGATGTTGTTGTTAGATTGGCAGTTTTGTTTGATAACATGCCATGAACTGTTTGACTTTTTCAGACTCGTTAGAAAGTTATGCTGTTGTTGGTCGGGAATGATGCCCTTAACACTTATCTGGCTATTATGTAGCGTGATTGTAGTGATAGTAACATGATAATGTTTCCAGCTACGTATCTTTTTTAATTGGCGAATAAATTTTTTTTGCTGCGTATTATTTTTTAATGCCTGCGTAAGGTATTTTTTATTGCGATAGTAAAGTTGATAACTTTGTCGTTGTTGTTGCTGTATAAACTTTTGTCTGTTGAGTTTGTATGTCAAGGCTCTCTGTTTTGGTTGTAGCATAGCGTAGTAAAGTAGAAGCAGTATTGTATGACTAAGTAGGCAGAAGATTAGTAACAATAGGTATTGACGTCTCTGACGTTTAATTTTTTGTTGGCGCCAAGGTAAAAAATTAATCATGGGGAACTATTCCACGTAGTGCTAATCCTATTGCTAAAGTAAATGTGTCTGGGTTGTCAGGACAATTTCCTCCTATTTTTTCTAAGGGATTAAATTTACTAATCGGTATGTTTAATAGTTGGCGCAGTTTTTCTGAAAATTGCACTACTGCTATGTTGTTGCTAATGATAGCTCTTTCAAAGATGCAGTATTGAGGGTTTTGTAGTGTCGTCACTAATTGTCTTATTGCTGCTTGGTCTGTTGGTGGAGATAGCCAGGGGTGATAATGGCAGTATTCGTCTATTTTATTACTGCAAGAGAGTAGATAGAATCCGTCATTGTTAAGATGGATAAATAGGTCGGCATCAATAATAGGGGTATGAAAGTCGATAATGCGCCGTAGTGCTTGACTGGTAGGTTCGACAGCGGTTGCGTGAAGATGGTAATGATTCAGATATTGTACGATTTGATTGATAATCGACTGTGGCGTTGCAAAAATCGTTAGTTGCTGTGCTGATGAGTAGTAAAAATCAATAGCTAGGGTAGCTAATGGTTCATTAAACAGATTATTAGCCGAGAGTTGTAGTTGTAACATGATTTGTTGATCGTTTAGAGGCTGAAGGATAGGCAGTGATTTTTTTACGATGTGTCGCTCAGCAACTGCTGTATAAATTTCATGACAGTGCTTAATCTGCTGCAGCTCATCATTATTGCCATAACGTACTACCTGAACATTATTACCTGTTTTCTGTAATAGTATCCATTTGGAACTTATTGCCAGTGAATCAATGCCTAGGAAGCGTCGTCTTTTCTTTATAAAAACATAAGACATAGTTATTTATAATTAGATATTTTTAAAGAGTGAATAGAATGTAAACAAAAAATGGCGGCAGATTGTTCAGCCATAACAATTAAAAAAGGATATTCATTATTATGCTTGACTAAGATAATTAGTGCAATGACTACTGCCGATATTTTCCTTTTCTATGACCTTTGCAGCAGCAATATCACTCATATTAATTATTTATTGTATACAAGTAAGCTGACAGCTGGGGGGGTTGATTTTTAGTAGAATCTGTTATCTAATAACTGAATATGTTGGATGACAACAGTGTATTGATTTTTAGCGAAGATTGGCAAAGGATAGAGAGGGACTAACAATCATGAAAAAATTTGCACTTTTACCGCTCACAATATTATTTCCTGTAGTAACCCAAGCGGCTACTTTACGTGAAGCAATTACTCAAACCATTTATCACAACCCGGAAGTGACAGTGATTACTCACCAACGTCGTGCAGCTGACCAAGAGGTTAAGCAAGCCCAAGCAGGTTATCTGCCCTCTGTTGATTTAATTGGCAGTTATGGTCGTGAGCACACCGATAGCGCATCGAACTCACCGGAAACGAATAGCTTGTGGGCGCGGAGAGCTGGAGTGGGTTTTGAGCAGCCAATATTTAGTGGTTTCTCTACCCCTAATGAAGTTTTTCGTACTAAGGCCAAAGCAAATGCTGAAGCCTATCAGTTAGCTGGGACTGCCCAAGACTTTGCTCTCGACGTCAGTGAATCCTATCTCTACGTTCTTCGTGATCAGGCATTAGTTGATATTTCTAAACGCCGGTTAGAAACTCATCAGCGTATCTACAAAATGATTGAGCAGCGTGGTCTTAGTGGATTAAGTCGGAAAGCAGAGACTAATCAAGTAGCAACGCGACTAGAAGCTGCCCAGGCTGATTACTATGCGTCAATGAGTAACTTGACTGACCAGGAGACTGCCTACCATCGTTTAACTGGTGTGATGCCGGAAGAGTTGGCTGAGCCACCACAACCAACAAAAGCGATGTTGCCTAAGACTGAAGAGGAGTTAATTCAGACGGCATTGAGCAGAGATAATATTGTTAGGTCTGCTTATCAAGATATTCAGGAAGCAAAAGGTCAGGCTTATGCAGCCAGAGCACCCTATTGGCCAACGGTAAATGTTGTTGCTGGTGTTAACCGTAACAATAATATTGGTGGTATAGATGGTCAGGATGATGATGAATTTGCATTGGTTGAGGCAAGCTATAACATTTTCAATGGTGGTGCTGATCATGCGCGGGCGCGTGAGACAGCAGAGCAGTACCAAGAGGCCCTCGATATTCATCGTAACTCAATGCGCCAAGCGATTGAGAAAGCAAAACTCTCTTGGAATGCCTATGTCAATACTCAGCGTGAGATGGAGCCGTTAAGAAAGCGTCAAGAGCAAGCAGAGAAAACAGTTAATGCCTATATGGAACAGTATCGTTTAGGTAAACGGACATTAGTTGATCTGCTTAATGCTGAAGCGGATAAATATAATGCTGAATCTGATTATGCTGAGAATCTCTATCGTTATAAACTATCGTTGTACCGCTTATTGAATAGTGAAGATAAGTTGCTTCAGTTCTTCCAGGTTCCGCTCCCGAAAGCAGCAACAGAGGTCTACCGCTTGCCAGGAGAGAAAAAAGTCTAGTGAGGAGGCTGAATATTGGCTAAGAAAAGTGAAGAACGGCCCTCGTTATGGATTGAAACATTAACAGCCGTTCTTATAGCATTCAAAAAAACAGTCTCGGTTGATAATTTGCTAGCCTATTTGCCAGTGACTGAGGGTAAGCTGGAAACAAAGTACTTTTTTGACGCATTGGGGCAAGTTAATATTGGTGCTGAATTAGTATTGACGCCGCTAAGAAAAATTAGTGAAAAAGTTCAAGTGCCATTTATCTTGCTTGGTAAAGAGAAGCATTATGTGGTTACCCATGTTGCCGGTAGTAAATTGACGGTACTAGATGATAAGGGCAGTACAGAGGAGATCGAGCTAAGTAAGCTGCGTAAAGAGTATATCGGTAAAATGATTTTACTGCATGAGCGTAAAATTGAGCCAGGTGAATCAGATGAGGAGGCAAAGTCGCCCACTTCCAGTTGGTTTTGGCGGCCATTTAAAACAACAGTCTCTGTTTATAGTGAAGTTTTAGTTGCGGCGTTTCTCGTTAATCTTTTTGCGTTAGCAGTACCGCTGTTTATTATGAATGTTTATGACCGTGTTGTGCCAAATAGCGCCTATCACACCTTATGGGTGTTAGCGATAGGGTTGTTTATTGTGACGATGTTTGATCTTCTAATGAAGAAATTAAAGAATGATTTCATTGATGTTGCAGCACGGCGTA
This sequence comes from Gammaproteobacteria bacterium, assembly GCA_028282395.1. Next base: position 5,509 of record JANQHY010000007.1, on the reverse strand, counting down.
TTGATAATGAGCTTTCAACGGAGATCTTTTCACAAATTCTTGATGTTAAAATGATTGCGCGTGCTGAATCTGTTGGCTCAACAGCGAATGTTGTTCAATCATTTGAGATTATTAGAAACTTTATTACCTCGGCTACGATTAGCATATTGATTGATCTACCCTTTGTCATACTGTTTCTTGCCTTTATCTATGCCTTTGCTGGACCGTTGGTCGCAGTTCCATTAGTTGCGATAGTAGTAGCTTTTTGCATTAGTTTAGCTGCACAACCGCCATTAAAAGGCGTAATGTCAGAGTTCTATGAAAACAATGGTAAAAAACAGGCATTGTTGATTGAGAGTTTGTCGGCTGTAGAGTCAATAAAAGTACTGCGTGCTTTTGGTCATTTTGTTGGCCGTTGGCAAGAAAGCAGTGTTGCTGCAACAGATAGTAATATTCGTTTGCGGCATATTGGCCATATGTCGATGACGAGCATGATCTCTGTTCAACAACTAGCTGTGGTGGCTATTGTAATTGGCGGGGTCTATCGTATTGATAACGGGTTAATGACTGTCGGAGCCTTGGTTGCATGTACTATTTTAACTGGACGTACCCTGGCACCAGTCGCGCAAGCCGCCTCACTATTATCACAACTGCAACAGTCACGCGAGGCATTAACACACCTGAATCAACTTATGGCACTGCCAACGGAGTTTAATGCTGAAGGTAAGCAGCTGAATGTAAGTGAAGTTAAAGGTAAAATTGAGTATCGTGATGTCACCTTTCGTTATCCCAACAATGAGATGTCGATACTAAAGAATATCTCTACTACTGTTCAGCCGGGTGATCGTGTTGGCATTATTGGTAGTGCGGGCTCAGGCAAGACAACTTTTATTAAATTACTATTGAAACTGTATGAACCCTTAGATGGACAAATTCTGCTTGATGATCTGGAGATCCGTCAATTAGAGACGCAAGATATTCGTCGTTTTGTCGGTTATGTTTCGCAGGATGTTATCCTATTCCGTGGCAGTGTGCGCGATAATATTGTATTGGGTGCACCATTGGTGAATGATGATCAAATTGTTCAAGCAGTTAAATTGAGTGGGCTCCTTCCCCATATTCAGGCACACCCCGATGGATTCAATTGGCAAGTTGGTGAGCGTGGCCAATATCTCTCTGGTGGTCAGCGCCAAGCTGTTTCATTGGCACGGGCATTATTACTGGATCCGCCGCTGTTAGTGTTTGATGAGCCAACTGCCAACCTTGATGATGGCTCAACACGGCAATTTGTTAGCTCATTACAAGCAGTGCTGCCTGGAAAAACCTTATTGGTAGTGACGCATAAATTGAAAGTGTTAGACCTAGTTGATCGTTTGCTAGTTTTCTCGCAGGGAAGTTTGGTTGCAGATGGTAAGAAAGAGGAAGTTTTTCAAAAACTGAAGGTTGAAACGCCAGCAGCAGTGCCTGTCTCATCTAATCAGAAAGATAGTAAGAAGGAGGCATGACATGGAGCATAATCGTGACGATGATTATTACGCCTTGCGACCAGTCAATCGCACCCGTCACCAGATTTTATGGCTAGTGCTATTTTTTGTTATTGTTGCTATTATTTGGGCTTACTATGCAACATTAGACGAAGTAACTGTAGCCGAAGGGCGTGTTATCCCTTCGAGCCAGGTACAAATTATTCAGAGCCTTGAAGGTGGCATTATCAAAAAGATTCTCGTCAAAGAGGGGCAGCATGTTGAAAAAGGTACATTGATGATGGTGCTTGATGATACCAATTATCGTACCGATCTTAATGAACTCAATATTGAGATTATTACCTTAACATTGCAGTTATCGCGCTTGCGTGATGAGATTGACAATAAAGCTTTTGTCCCAGCAACGAATAAAGATTATGAACTGAATGATGATTTAATTGCCCGGCAGAGACAGCTCTACGAATCGCGCCAGCGCGAGTACCGTAGTTTGGAGGAGCGTAAGAACTATGCTGAAAAAGAGCTTGGTATGAGTGAGCCTCTGGTTGCTAAAGGAGCCGTCTCAGATGTTGAAGTGCTTCATCTGCGTCAGAAAGTGGCGGAAATTCAACATAAGTTGGATAATTTTAAAAGTGAGACCTTAAAAGAGTATCGTGAAACACAATTGGCTTTATCAAAGGCCAAACAGCGTAAAATTGCGGTTAATGAGAAAATTGAGCAGACACAAATCCGTTCACCTATTACCGGTACGATAACGCAACTCTATGTTACAACGCTGGGTGGAGTGATTACCCCAGGGATGAATATTATGGAGCTGGTGCCGGTGAACGACTCTCTTATTGTTGAGGCGCGAGTGAAGCCAGCAGATATCGGCTTTATTGAAGAGCGTCAGGATGCTATGGTGAAAATTTCTGCATTTGATTACGGTATTTATGGTGGACTACATGGCAAAGTTGTTCATGTCAGTGCTGATACTACCAAAGATGAAGAGGGTAATCACTATTATGAAGTTTGGGTGCGGACAAACAAAAATTATCTGCGTTCGCCAAAGACTGACAAGCATCTTTATATTATTCCTGGAATGATGGCAACGGTTGATATTCTTACTGGACGTAAGTCGGTTTTGGATTACCTGTTGAAACCAATTTTACGTGGTGTTAATACTGCCATGCGTGAACGCTAGATCGAGGTCATTATCGCATAGAGTGGATTGACAACCACTGCCATTACGATCGTAGCAGTGTAGTGATGAATCATCCAGAATGGAAATAGTCATGGCAGATAAACACTATTCGTTACCAAAGAAGGTTTTTTTTCTTAAAGAGATTCGGCCGAAAAAAATACTTAACTTCAGTTTTCCTGTTTACCTCAGTTCTGATATTAGGAGTTATATGCGTACATGTGCTGATGAGGATGTGACGGAAGTTATTAACGCAGCGCATAATTTTTTTGCTAAACATCCAGATAAGAGTGAATGGGTTGAGGGAGAGTACCAATTTTTTCATTTTGAACGTCAACACAATCGTAAGCGTTTGTCAGTATTGTTTGTGACAAGAAGTCATAACCGAGTTGAAGTGAGAAATCACTACTTTCTTAATCCAGTGCGCAAGATACACGAAAGTCTCGGGCCACGATTAATTTTGTCATGTTATGGTATTCCTATTGCTATGCCTGAAGTTGAAACCTGGGAGAAAGTTAATCACTATTTCAAACATCATCCAGAACGCGCGCGCTGTGTAGTTAAAGTAAATGGGATTTCCAAGGTATTTTTGCATTTTAATGATGGTAGGCAGTTGCCAAGAATTATTGTATTGGGTTCTGTTAGAAGAGACTTTAAGGGAAGAGTGGGTAGTGGTAACTATAAATGGGTTAATTTTGCTCTTGATCAACAGGGAAGCATCTATGTAGTCGATATTTGTGGTAGTCGAAGTAAGAGAGTTGTGGAGAATTTTGATAGAGATAGTAGGTTAATGGAGAGATTTCATGGGCCTATTATTTGTACAACCTATGCGGCAAAAGATATCAAAAAGCAGTATCGTCTTGTAAATTATTTGGGAATACCGCTTAAACAGTGTCGCAGAATTAATTTTCTCACGAATAAACAGATACTGGAGGTCTCTAATAAATTGTTATTAGTTTTAAGGGATTTACATCAAACACACCATTTAGTGCATAGAGATGTTAAACCGGAAAATGTGCTTTACAATCCGGACAGCACTGATGCATCAGTGACTCTAATTGATTACAATTTCATTGAGAAAATTGGTAGTAGAGTGATTGATTGTGGTTCGGATGTTTACCGTTGCGCTCAATCAAAAAAAGAGAAAAGCTCACCTTTTATGGATCTTTTTGCTTTTAAACGACTTTTACATCAACAGAAAGGATGTCATTATCTATATAGAAGAACATGGAGTGTTAGAGTTATCTTTTCTGCTGATAAATTGGCAGATGCAGTTAAGCTTATTACCCAAAAAGATTACACCCATGGTGTCATTTTGCATTATGAAGTCAGTGATAATGGCCATTGGTATTATTACCTTTTCTGTGATGGTGGGGTCAAAAGCGATTCTGCGCTAGAAATTACTGAAGGTAATGCATCAAATTTATATAGTTTCTTACAGAGTGTAGAGAATAAAAAGTCTTTAAATGATGATAAGCGCCTTCTTTCTCTACTTAAAGAGAAATTAACTGCTGCACAGGCCATTCCTAGTGCCTATACCAACGATCAAATTAAAATAGTGCCAGTAGAAAATTATCGTATAGTTAGTCGATCGCTCATGTCAGCAGAATATGTTAAACAGGTTGGATTAAAATCTGTTATGGATAGGATAGAGGAGTTGGGTGCTCCAGAGACAGCAATTGATACTAGTCATAAACGTTATTATGCAAATCCTGATAGACTGTTGCCATTTGATGCGGTACTTGTATGTTTTATATTGGCAGAGCTTTTTCCTGATCGTAGTAAAAGTCAATTAAATGCTGAAATCTTTCTCCAGAATTCTAACAGGAGTTGGAATTATCAATTTTTTATTGAGCGTCGTGATATCTCTAATCAAATCATTATGTTGTATAAATCCGGTTGTCGGGAGAAATTACGCTATCAGTCAAGTACTTTTTCTAATACCCTTTTTAAATAAAATGTATAGTCGCCTTTAAGTGGCTGTAATAAAATACTCATATAGGTAGTATACAGTGTATTACGTACTATAATAGTAATAGATATAGTAACCATGAGGGTGGGGGCTATGTTAGTTTTGTATGCGTCAGATGGCGTTATCTTCGAGCGTGAAGGTAAAGTTTTGGTAACTGATTCCAAAGAGAATTTGCAAGCAACTGATTATATTGCAGATATTCCAGAAGGGGCATTTTTTCTTATACAGCATGAAAATGATAATTATGTTGTTGATTCAATTGATTTTGCCAAAATAAAAGCAGCTGTTGAGGAGTCTCCTGATATGGAGCTTGGCGATCAAGGCCAAATATCAATTGAACAAATGTTTGAAATATTGCAAGTAGAATCTTTCGTTATCCCAATCAATAATGTAGAGGCTAATATTATCCTCGGTAACGTTGATGCAAATTACGACACGATTACCAGAATTTTTGTCGCAGAAATAGTAGAGGAAGAGCATCGTATTCAACAGGAAGTGCTATCTACATTTAGTGAAGATCCTCCTCCTGTTGTTGTGCAGCAGAGTGTTCCAAGTATAGAAGTTATCAAGGAGGGTGATGGTACGATTGAGGAAGGGGGCGATACCGCTACGTATATGATTACCCTGATTAATACCAGCGCACAGGATTCATTAACCATTACCGAGCTTGATGATGATCAATTTGGTGACCTGTTACCCGAAGCATTAGAGGCATATATTTCACTACACGGTGAGACGGATGAAATTGTTTTAGGGCCGGGAGAGCAGTTCAGTTTTGAATTTGAACGTGAGCTGGAATTAAATGCAGAAGAGACCCATACCAATGTGGTTACCGTTGTGGGAGAAGATGATGACGAGAATGAAGCCACCGATGATGATGACCATGATGTGACGGCT